>JACDBU010000132.1 GCA_013694745.1 Chitinophagaceae bacterium | reverse complement strand
CCGTAGGATTAAAGCCGATAGTGGAAGTACAATTCGGGGATTATATCTACCCGGGGTTTAACCAGCTGGTAACAGAATTATCAAAGAGTTGTTACCTGTCGTGCGGGAAATTCCCGGTACAAACCGTTATCCGTGTACCGGTTGGAGCGTATGGTGGTGGCGGACCCTATCATAGTGGCTGCGTGGAAACAACCTTGCTTTCTATAAAAGGAATTAAAGTGGTTTATCCCAGCAATGCCGCGGATATGAAAGGACTGATGAAAGCCGCATTTCTCGATCCTAACCCGGTAGTGATGCTGGAACACAAAGGTTTGTACTGGAGCAAAGTACCAGGCACAGAAGATGCGAAATCCATTGAGCCAGATAGCGAGTATACGTTGCCGTTAGGCAAGGCAAATATTGTTATACAGGCAAATGAAGAGAGAACGGGTAATGGTGAATCGATTGCCATCATTACGTATGGTATGGGCGTATACTGGGCAAAGGCGGCAGCGGTGAATTTTTCAGGGCAACTTGAAATAATTGACCTGCGTACCTTATTACCGCTTGATGAAGAAATGATCTTCGCCTCTGTAAAAAAACATGGTAAATGCCTGGTACTAACAGAGGAGCAACAAAATAACTCTTTTGCTGAAGCACTGGCAGGACGGATATCGAAAGAATGTTTTCAATACCTTGATGCACCCGTTGAAGTATTGGGAGCATTAAATTTGCCTGCCGTGCCAATGAATATCCATCTTGAAAATGCCATGCTGCCAAATGCCGAAAAAGTTGAATTAGCATTAAATAAATTGTTTGCTTATTAATACCTCAATCGTTAGTATGAGTGATGCCATAAGAAAAAAAGAAATAACATTTTTAGAAGGCCCGCAAAGCCGTTGGAAAGATTTTAAATATACGATGAGTGTGCTCATGGAATTTATAAAAGGCTTCAGGGCATTACATTTTGTGGGGCCTTGTGTAACCATATTCGGATCTGCAAGGTTTAAAGAAGATCATCCTTTTTACAAACAGGCAAGAGCGCTATCCGGTGAAATTGCGAAACTGGGATTTACCATACTCACTGGTGGTGGCCCGGGTATTATGGAAGCCGCAAACCGGGGCGCACGGGATGTTGGCGGCAGAAGCGTGGGATGTAATATTGTTTTACCCACAGAGCAAAACCCCAATCCTTATCTTGATAAATGGGTGAACATCAAATATTTTTTTATCCGTAAAACCCTGCTAATAAAATATTCTTATGCATTTGTTGTAATGCCTGGCGGCTTCGGAACTCTTGATGAATTTTATGAAGCATTGACCCTTGTGCAGACAAAAATGATAAATGGTTTTCCCATAATCATTTTCGACAGGGAATTTTATAAAAACATGCTTGCGCAGAATGAATATATGCTAACCGCCAGGACAATTTCTGCCAATGATCCAAGTCTATACCTTGTAACTGATTCAATCCCGGAAGCAATTGCGTATATAAAAGATAAGAGTATCAGGGGGTTTGGTTTGCATGCGGCACAAGATCCCAAACCTTTCTGGGGATTTTTTGAAAAAGGATTTAAGCGCCTGGGTAATTTGCAAATAAAAATTTAACTACATCCTCTTTAACGCCTTGTATTTAAAAATCAATGTTGCATTATTCAAGGTCGGGTTGCGGTGTATAACGCAAATAAGGTTTGATAACCTTTACGCCTTTTGAAAATTTATTCATTGCATCTTCCGTACTAACAGCCGGTACAACAATCACATCGTCTCCATGCTTCCAGTCTGCCGGTGTAGCCACACTATACTTGGCAGTAAGTTGTAATGAATCGATAACCCGTAAAACTTCCTGGAAATTTCTTCCTGTAGATGCAGGGTAGGTGAGGGTTAGCTTAACTTTTTTATCCGGGCCAATAACAAACAATGAGCGCACCGTAAAAGTTTCGGAGGCGTTAGGGTGTATCATTCCGTATAAGTTGGCAACCGTTTTATCCTCATCTGCTATTAAAGGAAAATCAACTGTACAGTCCTGGGTTTCATTAATATCATTCCTCCAGCTCATGTGTTTATCAAGAGGGTCAACGCTTACGGCAATAACTTTTACATTGCGCTTTTCAAACTCATTTTTTAATAAAGCAGTTTTTCCTAATTCTGTTGTACACACAGGGGTATAATCAGCAGGATGTGAAAAAAAAACACCCCAGCCATCTCCCAGGTAATCGTAAAAATCTAACTCGCCTTCAGTGGTTTTTGCTTTAAAATTCGGAGCGATATCTCCCAAACGTAAACTCATAAAATACAATTTTAATGTTTAGTATTTTGTTACCGGCAAATATAAAGTTGAGATGAAATTCTGAAAGGTTAAAATTTTTTTCAAGGATTGGAAATGATAAGATAAAAATGGTCTTACTCTTCTTTTGTTGAAAGGGGCGATGAAGCGCGGTGCACTGATAATTTTCCAAACCTGTTCTTTACATTATCTATGGCACTGTATAAGGTCTTTTTTTTCTCTGCATTGCTGAAAATATTTGTCTGGATGGCCTCATTGCTTAGATCACTTAAACGCACGCCCAGCAAACGGATAGGGTTTCCTTTTTTATAAAGTTTATTAAACAGGTTTTTCACAACCGGTATAATTTCATCATCAGCAGCCGTACAAGGTACGGACGTTTGGCGGGATGTGGTTTCAAAATCCGGGTACCGGATCTTAACGGCAATGCAGCCCGAAACCTTTCCATCCTGGCGTAATTCGTAAGATATTTTTTCTGTCATTCTTACAAGTTCGCTCATTATATATTTTGTATCGGTTATATTTTCATGAAAGGTATTTTCAGTAGAAATGGATTTTGCCTCATGATAAGGTGTGATCTTAGAAGTATGGATGCCATGCGATTTATTCCACAGGTCTACACCCCATTTACCCAGTTTCTCTTCCAGCTCTTTTTGTGAATGCCGGTGAATATCAGCGATCTTTTTAATACCCATGTATAACAACACCTGTTCGGTTTGTTCACCGATACCCGGAATTTTATTTACATCAAGTGGTGATAAAAATTCTCTTTCTTTTCCAAAAGGCACCTGCAGAAACCCATTGGGCTTTGCTTCGTTCGTAGCTATTTTTGCAACCATTTTATTATTGGCTAAACCAAAAGAGATCGGCAACCCGGTTTCGTCAATGATGTGTTGTCTCAACTCCATCGTCCATTGTAAAGGATCAAAAAACTTATCCATCCCCGTTAGGTCTAAATAAAATTCATCGATTGATGCCTTTTCAAACAAAGGTGCTTTTGATGCGAATATATCGGTTACCCATTTAGAATACCTGCCGTATTCACTGTAGGTGCCACTAACAACAATGGCTTGCTTACACAGGCGCATGGCGGCTTTCATTGGCATTGCCGAATGGATACCAAATTTACGCGCCTCGTAGCTGCAAGCTGCTACCACCCCTCTTTCATTATGGCCACCCACTATCACAGGCTTGCCTTTAAGGGAAGGATCGTTCAGGCATTCTACGGAAACAAAAAAGGAATCAAGATCAAAATGCGCAATGATATGTTGAACCTTTTCTAACAATATAAAAATTTACAAAGCATCATTTATTTAAGAGATCTGTCAATCGTTTATTCAGTATCATCTTCGCTTGATGATGAATAGATCTCGAGCAATCCGTCTGGTAAGGTTACAAAGATCTTCCTGTTTTTTTTATCGATTGAAAGCAGTGAATCCTGGTGTACCGGGATCAGTACTTCATTTCCGCCGATCATTAATTTACATAATACCTGGTGCGGTTGTTCAATCACTTCCAGCACTTCTCCCAATTCTTCATCATCATTCACCATCGTAAAACCAAGTAATGAAATGGGCGCTGAGGAGCCTGCAAATTTTCTAAAACTTTCTTCGGGTATCCAGATATCTTTTGGGGTAAGTTTTCGGGCGCTTTCTTTTGAATTTACTCCTTCAAATTTAATATAAACCTCTTTTTCATTTTTTATTTTAGCCGATTCAATGAAATAAGGAATATAACTGTCATTACTTTCTTCAATGAAAACAGATTCAAGTCCCTTTAAGGAAGTTCTTTTCCCCAGGCTGTGTTGTAATACCACTTCGCCACTTAGTCCAAAAGTGGCTACCAGCCTTCCTATCTTGAAATAATTATCCATTTTTTGAATACAGAAATAGTAAGCTTCATTTATTTAAAAATCATTTAACCTCAACCTTAGCCTCAGCCTCAACCTTTAAAATATCACTACTTCCCAGTGTTTTTGATGTTGAATTGAAGGTAACAAAATAGTGGCAGTAAGAAACGAATGCCGCTACTTTTTATCATTCATTTATGCCAGGAAAATTATGGCAAAAAAGCATACCGATGTTATATTAATCGGGGAGCTCTTCGCAGTTATGTCCAGCTTTTTGAATAAGGCTTTCAATGCTTTTAGGATGCAGGCCAGGTGTTTCTACACGCAATACGCAGTCAACATCATTCAGATCAATATTCCATTTTGTAATTTGCTGCTCATTAATGATATGCCGGCCTACCGTGGCTACTTGCTTCTTGTCCCGGATATTTGTTCTGAAAATCAATATTTGCATAACCAGATTTTGGATATTTTATTTATGCCTGTTTATCCTGTTCCTGCGGAACATTTGCCTCGCCCCTGTTTTGTCTCCATTGGTTGCAGCGGTTTCGCCACGATGCTTTAAACTGTTCGCGTTCTTCCGGGGTCATGTTCTGCAATTTCTGGTGCATGCCAAATCTCCTGCCGCCGCCCCACCTGTGCCCGAAGCCGCCAAATAATATTTTGCTGAGCACTAAAATCCCGAGTGCCTGCCAATAAGTTATAGCCTTTACCGCTATTACTGCCTGTAAAATATTATTCCACAACAGCATAACTACAAGTGACATTAGCAGTATAAATGGAATGATAAATAAAAAAGCAAATGCCCTGCGTGGTCTGAATTTTCTATGATCGTTCATAATATTTTTTTTAAAAATTTAATAATTCATTTTTTAATATTGATAAGCGCTCCCTCAAATGCAGCACTGCATAACGTTTGCGGCTAATAAGAGTGGCTATGGGAATATGGGTTTGATCTGATATTTGTTTAAAAGGAATATCATCCAGTTCATTCAACACGAATACTTCTTTTTGTTCCGGCGGTAATTCGTCCAATGCATTGTTGAGCGTTGTCCAGAAAATAGTTCGCAAATATTCTGTTTCGGGGTCATTATTTTCAGTGAAGAGAATTTCACTCCAAGTGCTTTCATTATCCTCATCACCGCTGAAAATATCTTCCAGTAATTCCGGTTTTTTTTTGCGGTAACTATCAGTGATCCGGTTGCGGGCGGTGGTAAAAAGCCACGCTGTTAACTGCTCTATGGGTTTTGTATAAGCTGCATACTGGTAAAAAACATCCTGTAAAATATCTTCTGCATCCTCAATAGTATTCACGCGTTGTTTTATAAAACTAAACAGGCGGTTGCTATATTCCTTTATAGTTTGTGACAGGGTGGATTTTTGTTCTTCACTCATCTCTGATTGTAAAGTTAATAACTCACCCATGTTTAAGGTAGACGATCAGCGGAAAGAAATGTTTTAGCTCCTGCAGTTTATTTTGAAAAACTATTTCATCAATTCTTTAGCCAGGTCGGCCAGTGCGATCTCTTCAAGCACGGTTCTATTGGATACAGCATTGGTAAGATGCCATTTTATAAGCGATATTTTGCCCTCACAAATTTCAATTCCCGTTATATCCGTGTCATTATAACAGCAACAGCCACTGTTAAAATAGGAAGGCCTTAAAGTGTGTTTATGCAATGATGGATCTATTTCATTTGAGGAATGGTTGGAGTACCTGCCTGAGGCAAACACGGGTTTATGCGTATGCCCGGTAATGAGCAAAAGGTTTTTTTTCCTGCTGCTCCATTCATACATCATAATATTGTGTTTGTCTCTCAGTGTATAATCTTTTGCCGGTGTGTTTACATTTAACTGCAAATATCTTTGTAAGGGTCTCCATAAGTGAGACACCAGCCAGGTACTTAAAGCGTTGTTGTCACTCATCTTATCGCCCTGGTGGCCGTGGGTTAAAAAAATCGAGATCACTTCCCCGTTAACATTTGTATTAAGCAACAGTCCTTCCCAAACCGGCAGGGGTAATGTAAAAATATCTTTGAACCATATATCTACATCGATTTTATTTTTCCACGTCAGATCATGATTCCCGAAAGTTTTATGGTAACGGTTTTCTCTTTGAAAGCAGGCTTCTTTTTTTAAAGCAGTCATATTTTTTGAGATGACCTGCTGCGGTTTATATTTCCAGAGTTCTTCTGCATCTCCAAGATTGATATACGTGTATTTGTTGGCGAAATAATAATCCAGGGCTGCCAGGTAATTGGGTTCATTGTTTGCAAAGTCGTCACCATGGTCTTTATTCCCTTTGTGATGATCACTAAACACGATAAATTTATCTTTTAAAAAATCAACTTCTATTTTGAGACCCCGTTTTCCCGGTCGTTCTCTTAAATTCCGCAGCAACTTACTAAGAGAATTGAAAACATCTTTTTTATCAGGCGCGGAGGCATTTGAAGCAAGGCGGGTGAGTAGAGGTCCTAATATCTTTTTTAAAAATTTTCTCACTATGCTAAATTAATTTGTCACCGGCGGAGGCACTGCTGAAGGTTTTAAAAACCTGTTAAGCAATGGCAATTTCATAAATTCTTTTCGCTCAACTTTTAAAATAAACCACAGGTAGGTCAGCAATAAAAAACCAGCTACGCCAAAATTGATTGCCTGGTTGCTCCAAAAATGAATAACGGTTTGATGTATAAAAAATAATACAACAACAATAACGATGTATGCGCA
The DNA here is from genome assembly GCA_013694745.1 of Chitinophagaceae bacterium. Classification (GTDB taxonomy): domain Bacteria; phylum Bacteroidota; class Bacteroidia; order Chitinophagales; family Chitinophagaceae; genus Ginsengibacter. Next base: position 1,200 of record JACDBU010000132.1, on the reverse strand, counting down.
TAATTTTTTCCAGGCATAAGGAATAAGGTATTCTTTCTGCCCCCATATGAACGAGATGATCATCATGCTGCCGTAACAGAAAAATGTTGCCCACGCACATGCCATATAACTGTAATAAGGTATAAAAATGTAATTGATCATGAGGGTGATCGCCGCGCCAATTAACGTGATGTATGCTCCCGAAATGGTTCTATGTGTTAGCTTGAACCATATGGCAAGGTTGTAATAAATGCCAAGGAACATATTGGCAAGCAGCAGTATTGGCACTACTTTCAGGCCTTCCCAGTAAACCGGTTTGCTCAAAAAATATTTCCATACGTCTAAAAATAAGGCCACTGCCAAAAACATAACGGTAATGGTTATCACAAAAAATTTCATTACCCTGGCATAGGTGCGTTGAGGATCTTTTCCTTCCGCCTGTTTAAAGAAAAAGGGTTCCGCGCCCATTCGGAACGCCTGGATAAAAAGGGTTATCAGCAGAGAGAGCTTATAGCAACCACTATAAATTCCTACCTGTAGTTTTGCGGCGTCAATACTGTGCACCGGTGCATACCATAACAGCATAAGCCTGTCGAAAGTTTCATTTATCATCCCGCCAAACCCTACAATGATGAGCGGCAGCGAATAGACCATCATTTGTTTCCAAATGGATATATTGATCTTTAATTTAAAAGAAAATAATTCTTTGAATAATAAAAGTAAAGTAACAAAGGAAGCAACCAGGTTGGCAATGATAACGTATCCCACGCCATAATTTTTTATGTAATGTTTAGCAATAAAACCGGTTGGATCACCTGCCACAATTTTAGGACAAACAGAGATAAAAAAATAAGTGAGAAATATAGTAATAAGGATACTGGTTATGCGGATGGCTGCAAATTTTTTTGGCCTTCCCTGCTGCCGCAATTTTGCAAATGGCAGGGTAGTGAGGGTATCCAGTGCAATGATCAAAGCACAGTATGTAATAAATTCCGGGTGCGTATCTAATTTAAGCAGGTGCGCCAGCGAAGAATGCCAAAGCAATAATAAAGCTGTTAGCAACGCTGTACTTATAAAAATTGAAATGGAAGATGTGCTGTAAATATCTTTTTTAAAATTCTCTTTTTGGGAGAAGCGGAAGTATGCCGTTTCCAGGCCATAAGTAAAGATCACATTCAGGAAAGGTATGGCTGCATAGATCACGCTCACATCACCATAACC
>JACDBU010000127.1 GCA_013694745.1 Chitinophagaceae bacterium | reverse complement strand
AAATTAAGTAGGCACTAAAAATAAAAATGACCCCTTCAAATTTTGAATGGGTCAAAACAACTTTATGGTTTCATGAATAATAAATTTACATGCGAAGAATATTTCAAAAAATAAAAACGGTGTGTATTTTATCAGCAAAAGATGTGGCACCTCCCAACATATTACTTACTCATCAACAATTTTTATTTACAAATTCTTTTCAAGCTTATTTAACATTTTCATCATTATCTTATTTTGGTTCTCCAGATGTAAAAGAATGACTTCGTTTTCCAGTGCGGCCTGAACATTAATTTTTAGATCAGTTTCAGCTCTCAGGTCCGCGTATTTTGACTGGATGTTCTGTCCCAGCATTATCAGTGGCATTAGAAATAATTGAATCATGTTTGAAATAAACAGCCACAACACAAACCCTGGATAAGGATCAAACCGAACCGGTTTAGGAGCAAAAACATTCCAACCCAGCCAAATCACCGTCCACACAAAAATGATCGGAAAAAACCCCATCGTGCCCACATGGGCCGTTATCCATAACGCCAGATTACCCAAGACTGATGTTTTATTTTGTTCATCTTCCGTATCTTTCAAAATTAATTTTCTTTTTTTCTTGAGTTCTTCTAATGAAACAGGAATACTTTCTTCCACGCCGATGATATTTAAATCTAGATAAATTTTATTTCTATGAGCCTAATGAAATTGAAGATAAAGCAATGCCACAGCCGCAACTGTCATAATAACCAAAGTTAATATTCCCAAAACATTCGATAGTCGGCCGTTTGTATGATCTTTCATTATCTTTTTGTTGTTTGAGATGTGGAGCACGATGGCTATCAGAATTGGTGATGTCAATCCATATAAAATGGCAGTATACAAAAGCGCTTTAATAGGGCTGAACCCAATATAATTGATTAAGAGACCCAACAACAATGCAATAATAATTACAATATAAAAAGGCTTTGCGTCAAAGAATTTTTTATTCAGGTTGCCCTTCCATCCGAAGGTTTCTGAAACAATATAGGATAACGATCCGCTTAATACAGGTATTGCCAGAAAACCTGTGCCAATTACACCTATCGTAAATATAAGGTAAGAAGCTTTTCCTGCAACCGGCTCAAGGGCCTTTGCTGCCTGTTCAACGGTATCAATTTGCGTAACGCCATGACCAAACAACGCGGTACCCGTTGCCAGGATAATAAAAAACATTACCAGATTTGATAAAAGCATTCCTAGATTAACATCCAACTGCATCTTTTTTATAAGTAGAAGAATAAAATTCTTCTCTTTTACTTTTGTTGCTTTGGGGTCTTCCTGGTCCTTAATAAGTTTTCTCCGTGCAAGTATGAGCTGCCTGGATGATTTTACATCTTCTGCTTCCATGGTGACCTGCCAAAAAAATAAATAGGGAGAAATCGTAGTTCCTAAAATGGCTACCAGGATTTCAATAAAATCTTTGTTAACCTTTAATGTAGGAACGAATGTATTGCGCAAGACCTGGGCCCAGTCGGGATGTGTAAAAAATGGCACGGCTATATACAAAAATAGCGATAGGCATAGATATTTTAATACTGCTACAATTTTATTATAGGGTAAATAAACAATTAGAATTAAAAGTAACGCGGTAAAAAAAACGCTAAATATCATAGGCGATACGGCAGGCGCCATAAGATTTGCAACTGCCCCCATGCCCGCAATGTCAGCCCCTATATTCAGGATTATAGCAGGCACGCTAAAAATCATCATGAGGTACAGGATGAATTTTGGATAATGGTTTTTTAAGGTTGTTGTAAGTCCAACCGAGGTGATAAGACCAATGCGTGCACACATTTCCTGGATGGCTGCCATAAGGGGAAAAGTAATCAACGCGCTCCACAAAGTGGTTAATCCGAATTTGGCGCCAGCCTGGGAATATGTGGCAATTCCCGAAGGGTCATCATCGCTGGCACCTGTTATAAGTCCGGGGCCTAACGCCCTAAAAAATTTCTTAATTTTTGCTGAAGAATTTTGGGTATTGTTCATCAAGATTCTTTTTTATTTTTCTTCTCTTCATATCCATAAGGGTAAGATAAATCAATACGGCTATGACTGTAGCCACATTAATCAGAACTGAAAATGGAGATCTGAAAAAAGCTATGTGGTTGAAAGCGTACAAGTTTGCCGCGCAACAGGCGGAAAACAAACATACCACAAAAGAGAAGCATATTTTCATGTAATAAATCTAATTAATTTTGCATCTAATAATTATTTAAGACCAGGCGGTTCAAATACGGTTGTTGATTTTATTTCTATATCGGCTAATAGTATTAATAGCATACTTAACTTGTACAAAAAATTTTGTTGTTTATGGCCCGCACTTGACCAGCACGCCTTAAATACTTTTGACGCCGCGTGCCGGTACCAATTAAAAGGAAAAAAAATGACTTGAGTATATAGTTCTTTTTTTCCCCCTTGCAAGGTTAAGATGAGGAAAATCTACTGCAATTTGAAGACTGTTTTGCTTAACCGCTACTTTACTTTCTTCCATTTTTAAATAATTATACAAGCCGGCAGGGGATTTCAAGGTCCTCGGATAAATAATAAATTGCACAAATACGATGATAACCATCAGCGACCGTTAGTGTACCATCATAACGCACCAGCAAAACAGGTGACATTTTACCGCCTTTATTTACTTTCTTAATATTTGCCTTTACATGAATATTCTCTTTTGGCAGCAGCGGCAACTTGCTAGCGCGTAGCAGATCTTTGGCTTTTTTTGTAACTGTTTTTGCTGCCTTTAAATTTTTGACCATTGCTTCAACTTCATCCTCTTTGAACAGCAATTGCAAGTAATCCGCTGCCGCGGGGAAATCATGTTCCTGTGGATCCTTTAACC
>JACDBU010000099.1 GCA_013694745.1 Chitinophagaceae bacterium | reverse complement strand
TAACCTGTTGGCTTTATTTTTTGCTTTTGCTTTTGTACTGCCCGATGCAGAGGCTACTACATCATGCTTATTTATTATTTTGGCAGTACCCGGCTTCATAGTGGATGAGCCGGATGACTGGTTATTTAATAAAATATTGTTCTTAAGCACAGCGGAATTATCAGCAATATCCTTGTTGGCAGCGTTCGCCTTTTGATCAGGTGATAAGCTATTCGTTTTACTTATTACTTGCTCTTGATTGGTATTTTCTGAAATAGCGTTTAGCGAAGGATTGATCTCTTTATTGTTTTCTGTTGTAGTGGCATCTGTTTGCTTCTCCGATGTTAGAACAAATGCATTAGTAAGATTATTTGCAGCTCCCTGGTTTTGATCTGGAAGAGTGGTCGCTAATAAAGACGGTGTGTTTGCAGAATTGCCTGAATTGATACGTCTTGTTTTATTTTTTGCCAGGCTCTTTTTACCGGCACTATTGTAGCCCGCATCTGTTTGCGCGGTTTTTGATGGTGACGTAATGGTGAGATCGTTGGTATTAAGATGGCCTACAACAAACAAGGCAATAATGAACATTACACTCATTGCTAATGAGGGCCAGCGCATGCCGGGATGTAAATTATTATATAACCCTCTCCATGCATTTTTCCCCGGGTACAGTTTAAATTGATCCGCATGATCCTTTAAATACTTTTCGAAATTATCATTGTAAAAATTTTTTTCCATCTCCTTTTTTTTCAGTTTGGTAATGCTTTCGTAAACTTTTGTATCAATAGGTTTCTGATTTATTCCCCGATACAATCATTGTTCTTTGCCTCGGCTTTTGTATTATTTTCTTTTTTATTAAAATATCTTCCAACATTGCTTTAGCCCTTGTATATTGCGACCTGCTTGTACTTTCTTCTATATCCAGCATGTCTGATATCTCCTTATGTGAAAATCCTTCTATTGCATACAAGTTCAAAACGGTCCGGTATCCCATAGGCAACATCCTGATTGATTCAACTACTTCCTTTGCCTGCAAAATGGATGGGATATTATTTTCATTGAGATATATACTGTTCGCATAAATGAGATCAACACTATCAGCGAACTTTTTGTTCTTTTTTAAATTATTAATACAGGTATGCACTACTATTCTTCTAATCCATCCTTCCAGGGCTCCCTGGTTACGGAATTGATGAATCTGCGTAAATACTTTTATGAATCCTTCCTGCAACATATCCTCGGCATCTTCCCTGCTACGGGCAAACCGATAACATACACCTAGCATGCGTGGGCTAAAACGATGATACAGTGCCTCCTGAGCGGAGGCAACTTTATTAAGACAGCCATGAAGCATTACCTCTTCTGTCATAGATTATGTGCTTGGTTTAGCCTACTAAGATATGACAATTTTTACGAGTTATAGCTGCATTACTATTGTAAAAAAGGTAGATTTTCCGTGCTTTTTAGACAGAAAAAGGCTATTTATTTTAAGTTTATTGGAATATTGACCTTAATACTAAAATTACGTCCCATATTATAAACCCCTATCCTGCCGGTTGTATTATCCGTGTCGCAATATTTTAAGCGGCTCATACTGTTTTGATAAGCCTTATCCGAAAGATTATATCCATATAAATAAATGGAGAAGAGGGTCGCCCTTTTTGAACATATATCAGTACCTAAGCCAGCATTTATTAAAGTATATCCAGGTGTAATTGTTTCGTTTCCGAATTTGTAATATATCTTATCCTGTTTAAAATAATTATCTACTCCAAAGGTGAAATAGGTATTTTTAAAAACATTATTTATGTTTTTGAAACTGATTTTTAATGTAGACTGGATCTTGTCTGGCGGTGTATATGGCAGGTATTTAGTTGAATCTCCCTGGTTGCGCTGTATGGCTCTAACTGTTGAAAAGGCGTTTTCTATGTTCAGCCAACCCATCGTGTGCGGATGAATGCTGACCATTATTTCACCACCTGATAATACTGCATCCCCTGCAATGTATTTAAAAGTTGGTCCTTCAAAACCTGCCACGTTATCATCGCGTATGGAATCTCCACCTATAACACTTTCCAGCTTAACAGGAAAAATATAATTGTTTATCTGGTTTCTGAATGCATTTATTTCACCATCGAAATCATCAGAAATAACGCCCAGCGTTGCATCAAATTGCAAGCTGTTCTCCGCCTTTAAATTTGGATCACCAATCTCGTAAAACGGTGTGCCATCATGAATTCCATTCGATCCGCTTTCTGGCGCACTGGGAGCCCTGAACCCTCTTGCTGCATTGAATTTTCCATAAACGGATTTGGAAAAATCATACGTCACACCAGCACTTCCCGAAAAGCCTGAAAAATCTGAATGATAATCAGTGAACCTGTGAATTGAATTAGCATCAGGAGTTGTTTGCCTCACGCCATCTGCATCAACAAAAAGATCTTTGCCATGGAATCTCCTGTCATCAAATCTCAGCCCCCCGCTAAAAGTTAATTTATTGAATGTTTTTTTTGCAATACCAAATACACCGGCATCAAATAAATTATATTCCGGTATCATGTATAAAATTCCGCGATCCTCTGAAGATTGCTGCATCCCATTTACGCCAAAAGATATTTGCCACATATTTTTTTCGGGCAATAAATACTGGAGATCATAATTTACGGTTCTGAGAAAAAAGTAGTTGTTGTAAATATCTCCTTTGGTAATATCATTTGCTTCCTGGCGAAAATTTTCCTGCAATCCCAGGCGGGCAATGATCCGTCCGGCGCCTGCCCTGAAGCTATTATCCCACACAACTTTATAATGCCGTACATGCTGGTGAATTACCGGGTAAAATTTATACGCTTTATATTTATTTTCATCCGCCAGGACAAGACTGTCTTCACCATTAAATGCGAGATAATGAGCGGTGAATTTTCCGGTGGCACTGTCACGGGCGCCTTCTACAATTCCTAAATTTAAATTGAACATACTAACGATGACCCGTGAAAAACCCCAGCTTTTATTTATCCCGAAAATACCTTTCAGATCATTTTCGCCATAGGCGGAATTCCATACATAGCCATCGTATTTATTCTTGTAATCATGTGCCATTTTATTATTATATAAAAGGTCCCATGTAAATCCTTTAGTGTTTCCTGCAAGTGAAATAGCATTGTTATATAATCCATTATTTGTTTGATAATTGGCTAAGATATTTGCTTTAACCGACCCTTCCGGTAATGACGGGGGTGGCAAAAAATTTATCACACCTGCAATAGCATCCGATCCGTAACTCAAGCTGGCAGGCCCTTTTAGCACTTCTACCCTGTTAACAGAATTATCATCTGCTTCAATCCCAAATTCATCAAACCATTGTTGTCCTTCCTGGCGAATACCATCATTTATAACGAGCACCCTGTTATAGCCTAGGCCCCTGATAACCGGTTTGGATATAGCCGGGCCTACGGTAATTTGCGAAACGCCCGGTAAAATATTGATTGCATCTATAATATTGGTCGCAGCATTTTGCAACAGGCTGGTTTGTGATAGCGTGGCAGACGATACAGGATTTTTCCTGCTTTGTGTTGCGGATGAAACGCCGGTAACAAGCACTTCATCTAATTCATATGCTGATGTTGCCATATCAAAATTGTAAGCCACTGCGCCCTTAACAACAATGTTTTCTGCATGTGATCTGTATCCAATAAGACTGGCCTCTACCAGGTATGTACCCGATGTAATATTTTTGATCACATAACCACCATCACTGCCGGAAATTGCGCCCGTTTTCAGATCAGGAAAATAAACGGAAACACCGGGCAAAGGTTTATTATCATTTTTTGAATGAACACTACCGCGCAATTCATTTTGTGCATGCAAACTGTAACCGGATGATAAAATAATGATTGATAACAACAAAAGTAATTTGACTTTCATAATTGTATTGTGAATAAGGTTCTGCAGAACCGGGTATAATAAATAATATAAAGGAAATAGTGCGCGCCTGGGGCAGGCTGTGATTGTAAGAAAGCGTTTATGGCTTACCGTTATGCCTTAGGCGGAGGAATGAGAATTTCGGAATCAATCGAAAGTATTTTATCCGTAGAAGGGAAGCCCAAATGGTTAATAACAAAAAAGAAAGCCGGAACTTTATCGAAATTATGGTCGGATTTAAAAAGGGTTTGCTGTAAAAAACCTGCTACCAGTAAATTATCGCTGCCTTGCTTCTGATCAACCAGCTTATTCAGGTGTAGCTGCAGATCATCTTCTTTGCTGTCGAATATTCCTGTTATTTGTAATGTTGTACCGTGCTTAATAAAAGATATTACATCAAACAGCCTGCCCGCCAATAATAGTTCTTTCCCAGTCTCCGTCCATACTACATCCGTTTCATTTACAACGATGGTCTGGGAAGATCTCTGGGTGAGGGTAATAGCCATTTCCTGGCGGATAATGATGCGTTTTACAATAAAATAAAAAGAAAAAAATATGGGTATTGCCGTTATACACAGCAAAAAAAAGGGAACGATTTTTAATTTAAAATAATGCATGCAGCAGGCGCGAATATAAATAATTTATTTTTTTAGCAAACTATCTGGAGGATAATGGGCCCTTATGGTATCACTCGCTGCACTTGTCCAATTATTTATTAATAGCTTTTGCCCATCACTTAGTTTCGCATATTTGTGAATGATAAGGTAAGATGTAAGGGGCATTTCATTCTTTTTTACCAGTTCATTTATATCAGACAGTCTCCTGAATTGCTTCCGGATCGGGTAAGCAGCAAACTCTGAAAAATTCAAACCTCTTTTTCCATCGTTGATATGGCCGTTTAACCACCAGGCAACCGGCTGTACCTGCGCATACCAGGGATATACGGTATTGTTACTGTGACAATCGTAGCAGGATGAGCGTAATATTTTTTTGACCGTATCGGGTATTTCATACTTTGTTGTGATATCATTTACACTCATACCGGAGGCCAGGTTTTTAGCAGGCCTGAAAAACTGTATCACAATAAAAATAACCAGCAAAATAATAAGAACTGTTTTAAAAAAATTTTTCATGCTGTGGATTTAATAATGAATATTCTTTTAAATTAAAATATTGCCCGTCATTTCTTTTGGCTGCGGAAGACCCATCATTTTTAAAATCGTTGGCGCAATATCTCCTAGCTTACCTGGTTTTATATTTCCTTTCCACTCTTTATCTATAATAAATAATGGCACAAGATTCAGCGTGTGTGCAGTATTAGGAGTTCCATTATCATTTACCATATAATCTGCATTGCCATGATCTGCGGTTAAAAAAATGGTATAGCCATTTTCAAGTCCGGTAGTAACCACTTTTTCAACACAATTATTTACGGTTTCCACAGCCTGTACAACAGCATTCCAAACACCTGTATGACCAACCATATCGGCGTTGGCAAAATTAAGGCAAATGAAATCTGCAGATTTATTTTTCAATTCAGGAAGCAATGCATCTGTTACTTCTATAGCGCTCATTTCCGGTTTCAGATCGTACGTGGCAACTTTAGGTGAGGGGATCATAATTCTTCTTTCACCGTTAAAAGGTATTTCTCTTCCGCCGCTGAAAAAGAAAGTTACATGCGGGTATTTTTCTGTCTCCGATATCCTTATTTGTTGTTTGTTATTTTGCGATAATATTTCACCAAGCGTGTTTTTTAGATCATCTTTTTCGAAAATATTAAAAACATTTTTGAAAGTATGGTCGTACATCGTCATGGTTGTAAAATGCAGGCTGAGTGGCCGCATGGCATAATCGGGCAAGGCGATCTGTGTAAGCACTTCGGTTATTTCACGGCAACGGTCTGTACGGAAATTAAAACAAATAACGGCATCACCATCTTTTATAGAACCGTGCCCGGCAGCACTATTGATGATCGGCTTAATAAATTCGTCAGTAACATTTGCTTTATAGGAATTTTCTATTGCCTCAAAAATGTCATCCGTAAGTAACCCTGTTCCATTTACCATAGCATCATAAGCAAACTTGATCCTTTCCCATCTTTTATCACGATCCATTGCATAATAGCGGCCGGTGATGGTAGCTATCCTGCCGGTTGAAAGTATCAAATGTTCCTGCAATTCTTTCAAAAAAATTATACCGCTTTTTGGATCTGTATCACGCCCGTCAGTAAACGCATGAATAAAAACATTATCCAAACCTTCCTCTTTGCAAAGAGTGGTTAAAGCTTTTAAATGATCAATATGAGAATGAACCCCGCCATCACTAACAAGACCCATAAGGTGCAAAGGCTTGTTGTTCATTTTAGCAAAGCGTATCGTATCCAGCAGCACTGTATTGGTTTGCAGTTCGCCGGTTTTTATTGCAACATTAATTCTTTGCAATTCCTGGTAAACTATTCTTCCCGCGCCTAAATTAAGGTGACCCACTTCACTGTTACCCATCTGCCCATCCGGTAAACCTACCGCTTCCCCGCAGGTAACTAAGGTTGTGTTTGGATATAAAGCGTATAACGATTTAACAAATGGTGTATTGGAATGTTGTATAGCATCACTGGCTTCAATTTTTCCTAAGCCCCATCCATCCATAATGATCAAAATAACTTTTCTTTTTTCCATAGGGCAAATCTAATTTATTATACCCAACGTTATATAAACCTAATAATACATTAAGGTTCAGCCATTATGGATGCAAACCTGTTGTTGGCACGTTTTTAGCAAATTTAATAGTGCTAACGTAACAGATATGAAAAATCTTTACCTACTTGTATTTACAGCATTGTTTACAATGTGTTCTTTCACACTTTCTATTGAGGATGTGATCGCCGGCATTAAAAATGGCAATGCCGCACAGGTGTCTAAATTTTTTGACAACACGGTAGAATTAACGTTAACCGATAAAAGTAATGCTTACAGCAAAAGCCAGGCGGAACTTGTTTTGAAAGATTTTTTTACTACCAATACGGTAAAAAACTTCGTGGTACTACACAAAGGTGATAACGCCGGATCGCAGTTTTGCATCGGTACCCTGGAAACAAAAAATGGGGCATACCGAACAACTATTTATATGAAGCAGGTAGGCGATAAACAGGTTGTGCAGGAACTTCGCTTCGAAAAATAGCTCTGTAAAACCGCCATCGCAGGATATTCTCTCAATTTTATTGCCGCCATACAATCATTCTTTAAATTTGTTGTCATGCAATATGATGAGCAGCTTTTGATGCTGATTAAAAATGCCCTGTCAGAAGATATTGGCGACGGGGATCATACCTCACTGTCATGCATACACGAAGATGCGATGGGTAAGGCCGTGCTGAAAATAAAAGAAGATGGCATACTGGCAGGAATGGAGGTGGCTGAAAAAATTTTCAGGTATGTTGCGCCGGACATAATATTTCAGCCGCTTAAAAAAGATGGGGATACTATGCGAAACGGTGAAGTTGCCTTTACTGTGGAAGCGAGGGCTTTAACGATATTGTCTTGTGAACGCCTTGTTTTAAACAGCATGCAGCGCATGAGCGGCATTGCAACTCTCACCAGGGAATATGCAGATAAGATAAAAAAATATGCTGCAAAAATCCTGGACACCCGCAAAACAACGCCCAATTTCAGGCTGCTGGAAAAAGAAGCTGTTCGCATAGGAGGTGGCAATAACCATCGCTTTGGGTTGTACGATATGATCATGATAAAAGACAATCACATAGATTATTGTGGCGGTATAGAAAAGGCGATTGAAAAAGCCTATGCGTATGTTACGGATAAAAAACCGGGGTTGAAAATTGAAATAGAGACCAGGAGCATTGAAGATGTAAAAACCGTTTTACGAATTGGTAAAGTAAACCGCATTATGCTTGATAATTTTACACCTTCATCGATCACAGATGCACTACGGCTGATAGATGGATGCTATGAAACCGAGGCCAGTGGCGGCATTAACCTTTCCAATGTAGAAGCGTACGCAGCCACAGGTGTGGATTATATTTCTTGTGGCGCAATAATTCACCAGGCACGGAGTTTAGATATGAGTTTAAAAGCACTTGTGCAATAGTGGTATGCAGAAGAAAAAAAATTATGATACAGGGGGTTTGGTTTATTCAACAGATCCTACTTTTAAAATAAATCAGCCCCAGGATTTTACAGCAACCACCCTCCCTGCTTCCGAACAAATTTTAAAAGTATTACTTGATAAAAAAAATCGCGCAGGCAAATCGGTTACGCTTGTTACCGGTTTCACCGGCAAACAGGAAGATGCAGAAGAAATCGGGAAAAAATTAAAAACCATTTGTGGCACCGGCGGCAGCGTTAAAGATGGTGAAATAATTATCCAGGGAGATAACCGGGAAAAAATTTTTCAGTGGCTGCTTAAAAATGGTTATAATCATTCTAAAAAAATATAACATCATTCCCTGTTTGTCTGCGTTTTTATTTTACTTTTATGAAACAGCTAAAACTATGGTCTCAAAAATTTCTGAAGGGGTTACCATAAGTGTTGAAACTTATTACCAGCCAGAATACAGTAACCCGGTAAACAATGAATACATGTTTGCCTACCGGGTAACCATAGAAAATAACAATTCTTTTATCGTAAAACTTTTAAGACGACACTGGTATATTTTTGACAGTGACAGCTCTCACCGCGAAGTTGAAGGAGAAGGGGTTATCGGCGTTCAGCCCGAAATAAATCCCGGCGAAAAATACCAGTACATCAGCGGCTGTAATTTAAGAACTGAGATGGGTAAGATGCATGGCACTTATTTCATGGAAAATTTTAATGCTAAAAAAACTTTTTTAGTAAACATTCCTGCCTTCGAGATGGTTGTACCATTTAAGCTTAACTAAACACTTTTGATCAAAGCGATTTTAAAATAATTTTTTAACCCGCAACATTTTCTTCCCTCAGGCGCGTGGTTTGTATTTGCTCTGCTCGTAAATTTCTCTTGCATCTTTTTTCATTAACTGGTCTAATGTAACAGTTGCATTATCACCCATGTATTTGTTTACTATCTGCCAGCCGGAGAAAGCTCCTATATTCCCGGGTGAGCCCTCACCCAGCTCCTGTGTTTTTGGACTATCACCAATATAATTTTTAGTGATGTTCTGGTCCTGGTTATTTAGCAGGTCATTGCTTAAAAAGAAATCCCATATCACCGCTTCATGGCCATAACAATCTTTTAACTGATCTTTTGTGTAACCTATTTTCAGATAGCCAGGGGTATAAGGCAACAATTTATCAAGCAGGTAAAGCCTTTTCCCTTTTTCCACCATTTGTTCAATCAGTGGTCTGCCAATACTTTTATCGGGATACAGATCATCTAAAATATTTCTTATACAATTTACAGCAATGTATTCCGGGGTGAACTTTTGTACGATGTATGACGGGAACAGGTCTTTACCAACCGCTGTTTGATAAAAAGAAAAATTAGCGCCCATGTGAAGCTGCAGCCCAACAGCAAATGCGTCAGTTGTAAGTACGTCACTATACCCGTCTACCGGGCCAATGAAAGTGATTATTTTACGCGGTATATTATATTTCGGGAAATAGTATTTTACAAACTGCAATCCCGTTCTTATTTCCTTTACCTCGTCGTCAAAATTTTTAAAAAGAACATCGCTGCTATCCTTTACAAAATGGTAATCGCGAATAAAAAGCCGGACATATTTTGCAACGGAATCCGGAGGCGTTGTATTATCAAAACCCAGTATCTGGTTGGTAAAATCATTGATGAATACCGGGTAAATATTTCGCAACCGATCCATTTCATGCAAAACATTGCCGGTATCTAATGAAAAAAAATCCTGCTCGAACCGTTGAACGGTGAGATCAATTTTTATCCCGGATACATCAGGAATACTTTTATAATTTTTACAGGATAAAAAAGTGCAGCAAATAAAAAAGACAATGATTTTTTTCATAAAAGTAGTATCCGCAAAAATAACAGGTTCACAGCATTGAAGTGCTGCATCTTTTAAAAAGCTGCTTTAAAAAAAGTTAAATGATACAATTTGAATAGAGTGATGAAGAATTCAGAAACCACCTTTTTTAGCAAATGAAGCAGATGCGTTAATTTTGCAGCATGAAAATTTTTCTCTCACAGCAGAATTATCATATCGGGAATTTCGAAAGCAACACGGCAAAAATAATCGGGGCAATAACCGAAGCCAAAGCACGTGGCGGCGATCTTATCGTTTTTAGTGAACTCTGTATTTGTGGATACCCACCGAGAGATTTTGTTGAATTTGAAGACTTCATAAATAAATGCTACCAGTCAATAAACATTATTAAAGAGCATACGGATACCATTGGTGTACTGGTAGGAAGCCCCGACAGGAACCCGGCGAAAGATGGCAAAGATCTTTTTAACGGCGCATTTTTTTTATATGAAAAAGAAATAAAGAACATAGCTCACAAAACCTGTTTACCTACCTACGATGTGTTTGATGAGAACCGTTATTTTGAACCCGCCTTCACCTGGGAGATAATGCATTTTAAAGGAAAAAAACTGGCAGTCACAATTTGTGAAGATATCTGGAACCTCGGCCACAACCCGCTTTACAGGATATGCCCCATGGATAAATTAATGCAATACAAGCCCGATGTTATGATAAACCTTTCTGCCTCACCCTTTGATTACACGCATGATGAAGACAGGAAAGCTACCATTAAATCAAATGTGTTGAAATATAAACTGCCGCTTTTTTACTGCAACGCTATTGGCGCCCAAACGGAAGTTGTTTTTGACGGCGCCTCACTCGTATTTGATAAATATGGAAATCTTTGCAAGGCACTTCCGCAATTTAAAGAACACCTTGAAGAAATAATTTTAAATGATGATGGCACTATTGATGCGCCGGTGATAGAGCCTGCAATCCTGGTACCGGGCCAGCTGCTTGAGCCGGAGCATTTATCAGAAACACTGAATATCGCGCAAATTTATGAAGCGCTTATACTTGGCATAAAAGATTATTTTACCAAAATGGGATTTACAAAAGCCATTATCGGCAGCAGCGGCGGTATTGACAGCGCAGTAACACTGGCGCTTGCATGCAAGGCTTTGGGAAAAGAAAACATACACGCTATCCTTATGCCGTCGCAATATTCAACTTCTCATTCAGTTATTGATGCGGAGCAACTGAGTAAAAATCTTGGAAATCCTTACGAGACCATCCCGATAAAAAAAATCTATGAGGCCTTTATCACCGAATTAAAACCGCATTTTAAAGAGCTGCCTTTCAGCATTGCAGAAGAAAATATTCAAAGCCGGATAAGGGGAAATTTATTGATGGCGATGGCTAATAAGTTTGGCTATATTTTATTAAATACATCAAACAAAAGTGAATTGGCAACTGGTTATGGAACTTTATATGGCGACATGGCGGGTGGCATTGGTGTATTAGGCGATTGCTATAAATTACAGATCTATGAATTGGCAAAATACATAAACAGTAACGAAGAGATCATTCCCCGAAACATCATTGATAAAGCGCCTTCCGCCGAATTACGTGCGGATCAAAAAGACAGTGACAGCCTCCCGGAATATGCAATGCTTGATAAAATTCTGTATCAATATATTGAACGTACACAAAACCCCGTGCAAATAAAAGAACAGGGATTTGATGCAGCAATAGTAGACAAAATTTTAAGACTGGTAAATATCAATGAATACAAACGAAACCAGTTTTGCCCGGTTATACGCATATCCCCAAAAGCTTTTGGCATTGGCAGGCGAATGCCCATAGTTGCAAAATACCTGGCCTAGTTTTTATTCAGTATTTTTTCAAGAAGCTCCCTGTTTTCTTTTCTTAATTTTTTTGTTTCAGAATAAAATACAATTGCAAGCAATGGGAAAATTGTAAGGAAAATCCCTACAATGATAACCAGCATCCATTCTGCACCAGAAGGCATAGATAGCAGGAATAAATTATTGTTCATACTTTTTTTTAAAAATAAAGTATCGGGCTATGAATATGTTCGTGTTTTCCTCTTGTGCAATTAAAAAAAATACTTAAACATTAACTACCTGAACAGCGGTACCGTAACACAAAACTTCTGTTACCCCATTCATTACTTCGTTAGCATCATAACGGATATTTATGATTGCGTTTGCACCTCTTTCATTTGCATGTTGCATCATGTGTTCATAAGCCTCTACCCGCGCTCTTTCACAGAGTTCAACATAAATTGATATCCTGCCACCGAATAAAGTTTGAAATCCACCGGCAACATTACCAAGCAAGCTTCGTGAACGTACCGTTATTCCACGAACAATTCCAAGATGTTTAGTGATTCGGTAACCTTCCAGTTGGTTACTCGCGGTTATTAAGTTTTCATCTACCATAATAATATTTTAGCTTTAAAATTAACATTCTTTTTTTGTTTGGTTTTATATGGCATTGTTTTAGTTAATTGGTAGTTCGTACTTTGCATCTCGTATTTTTTTTATAGTCTAAATTTATATTTCCACATGTTACAGACCGCAGAAGATATTCGTTTGCTTAATGAAAGGATAACCCATTCAGCTGTTTTCATTGATAAGCTGCAGGATGAATTGGGAAAGGCGATCGTTGGTCAGCACCACATGATAGAACGCCTGCTGATAGGGCTTTTAAGCAACGGGCATATATTGCTTGAAGGTGTGCCGGGGCTTGCAAAAACGTTGGCCATAAAATCACTTGCACAAACCATCAATGCAAAATTCAGCAGGATCCAATTTACGCCTGATCTTTTACCGGCAGACGTTACCGGCACCATGATATACAATCAGCAAAAAAATGAATTCATGGTGCGCAAAGGCCCGGTGTTTGCCAACTTTATACTGGCCGATGAAATAAACCGCGCACCTGCAAAAGTACAGAGTGCATTGCTTGAGGCCATGCAGGAAAGACAGGTAACCATCGGTAATAATTCGTACAACCTGGAAGAACCATTTTTGGTTTTAGCCACACAAAATCCGATAGAACAAGAAGGTACTTATCCCTTGCCCGAGGCACAGGTTGACAGGTTCATGTTAAAAGTAGTTATCGATTATCCTTCAAAATCAGAAGAACAGGCGATCATCAGGCAAAACGTGCAGGGAATGAAAAGTCAACCCATCAACGCAGTTGTTTCAACGCAGGAAATATTGCATGCAAGAGAATTGGTTCGCCAGGTATACATGGATGAAAAAGTAGAGCAGTATATTTTAGATATTGTTTTTGCAACCCGTTATCCTGATAAATATAATTTGCCAAAACTTAAGCCCCTCATTGGTTTTGGCGGTTCACCAAGAGCCAGTATAAACCTGGCACTTGCCTCAAAAGCCTATGCATATCTCAATAAACGCGGATATGTTATTCCCGAAGATGTGCGCAATATTTGTAAAGATGTTTTGCGTCACCGTATCGGGTTAACCTATGAAGCTGAGGCCGAAAATGTAGATGTTGAAATGATCATTGCTGAAATTTTAAGAGTGGTTAATGTGCCGTAAAACCGTTTCTTGTTTATGGTCACATTTCTCGTTTGTCCGTGGATGTTAGAAATAATAAGCCACCCAATTATAAAAAGAACTTAACGAGAAACAAGCAGCAATAAACCAGCAACCCCAAGCAAACGAGAAACGAAAAAATGCTATCAACAGCCGACATACAAAAAAAAGTTAAACAGCTTGAAATTATAAGCCGTAAGCTTACCACGCACATGTTTACCGGCGAATACCACTCTGCTTTCAAAGGCAGGGGAATGAGTTTTAGAGAAGTAAGGGAATATGATGTTAGTGATGATGTGCGTTTTATAGACTGGAATGTTAGTGCCCGTTTTTCTCATCCATTTACAAAAGTTTTTGAAGAAGAAAGAGAGCTTACCGTTATGCTTCTTGTGGATGTGAGTACCAGTGCACTGTTTGGCACAATAGGCCAGCGAAAAAAAGATATGATAACAGAGATTGGCGCCGTACTAACCTTCAGCGCAATAAACAATAATGATAAAGTGGGCGTTATTTTTTTCAGTGATAAGGTTGAACAGTACATCCCGCCAAAAAAAGGGAAACAGCATGCTCTTTATATTGTAAGAGAACTACTAACGGCACAGCCTAAACGCCGCGGAACCAATCTTAATGAAGCAATGAAATTTTTTAACAGGGCCGCAAAACAGAAAAGCATCGGCTTTATTATGAGTGATTTTATTGCAGACAGGTATGAAGATAATTTACGGGTGATCGGGAAGAAGCACGATGTTATCGGCTTAAAAATTTATGATAAAATGGATATGGAATTACCGGAAGTTGGCTTACTGCGTGTGCAGGACCTTGAAACCGGGAAGATCAAAGTACTGGATACCGGCAATGCCATGGTAAAATACAATTACCAGCAACACTTTTTGCAGCAAAGCGAGACCTGCAAAACCAATTTTACAAAAGCCGGGGCTGAGTTATTGCATATGCGCACAGACGAAGACTATGTAAAAATTTTACAGAAATTTTTTATTAAACGAAAATGATGAGGCATGCGGATGAACTGCCTTGCAATATTGAACAATGAGGTTACAATTAAGATGAAAATAACAGTAAAGTTTTTATGGGTGCTCGCTGGCTGGTTAATTTCGATGCAATCGTTTGCGCAATTACCTACTATAAAAACAACGGTTGACAAGCAAAATATTTTAATTGGCGAACGCATAATTTTCACTGTACAGGCCAATTTTTCGGATAATTATTTTGTTACCTGGCCTTCCATTCCTGATTCTGTAGCGCACTTTGAAGTTATTGCACGGCATAAGATCGATACGGTTGAAGACAATGGATCACTAACGTGCACACAACAGGTTATTATCACCAGTTTTGATTCTGGCAAAAATATGATCCCGTCGTTTGCGATGAATTTTAATGCGCCGCAAAATAAAAGTGATATAAATGTATTTACGGATTCCATCCCCATAAATGTTGCTTATTCCCCGCTTGATAGTGTAAAAACTTTTCATGATATAAAACCTGTGATTGAAGTAAGTGATAACTGGCCGCTGTGGATGTGGATAGCAGCTGCTTTATCGCTTTTGGTTTTGATTGGAATAATCATTTTTACCATAAATTATTTCAGGAAGAATAAAACGGAAAAGAAAATTTTCCAGGCAAAGCTTTCTCCCTTTGATGAGGCCATAAAATCCCTGAACGATCTGCATCAGCAGGAATTATTACAAATGGGACAGGCAAAACAATTTCATATAAAGCTCAGCGATATTTTTAAAAGGTATATCTCGCGGAAATTGAACCGCAATATGTTCAATCTTACCTCTACCGGAATGTTGATGGCCATGAATGAAACTTTGCTCTCCCGGGAAGATACATCCCTGCTGGCAAGTTCGCTAAAAATGGCCGATGCAGTAAAATTTGCAAAATACATACCGCCGGCTTACGAAAGTGAGCAGGCATTTTCAAATACTAAAAACGTGATTGAAAAAATTGATAAACTTCAGTCAGTAAATGAAACTAAAAATTGATATTCGATTATTTTGACAATATAAAATTTGGCCAGCCGCAATTCCTTTACCTGCTTGCAGTGATACCGGTATTGATAATATGGAAGATCACTGCCGGTAATAAACAACTGGCAGTTTTCAGCATGTCAACCATTACAGGAATAAAAAACATTTCTTCCTGGAAAAACGCTTTGCACAATACTCCATTTATATTGCGCCTGCTTGCACTCACCTGTATTATTATTGCAATTGCCCGTCCGCAAACAAGGGATGATGAACAGCTTACAGAAGGCGAAGGGGTGGACATCATTTTATGTATTGATGTTAGTGGGAGTATGACCGCACAGGATTTCACGCCTAACAGGATGGAAGCTGCAAAACGGGTGGCTGCAGAATTTGTTGACCACCGTGCAACAGACAGGATCGGTATCGTTATTTTTTCGGGCGAAAGTTTTACGCAATGCCCTTTAACTACTGATCATACAGTATTGAAATCCCAAATTGAACAGATCAGGAACGGGTTGCTGGAAGATGGTACAGCTATTGGATCAGGGCTGGCAACGAGTGTTGACAGGCTGCGTAACAGCAAATCGAAAAGTAAGGTGGTGATTCTTTTAACGGATGGCGTTAACAACGGTGGACTGATAGATCCATCTACAGCAAAAGAAATAGCCAAAGCTTTTAAAATTAAAGTGTATACGATAGGAGTAGGTACAGAAGGATATGCGCCAACACCGGTAAGCACGCCAATGGGTGTTGTATTGCAAAATCAAAAAGTTGAAATTGATGAAAAGCTTTTGATACAGATAGCGGGAGAAACCGGTGGAAAATATTTCAGGGCCAGGGACAATGCCAGCCTGAAACAAATATATAACGAGATTAACAACCTCGAAAAATCGAAAGTCGAAATAACTACGTATCATCACTTCGCAGAAAAATTTTATCCATTCGTTATCGCTGCTATTGCATTTTTATTTTTAGAAATACTTTTAAGGTTTACTGTATTTCGAAGATTTCCATAACGGTTTTTAGTTCCTTGTTTGCGGTAGCTTAAATAATTCTCAAAGACAATTAAACTTAACAAGAAAACAGAAACGTGACTGTAACTTTGTTTCAATGAATGCAACTGTTTATAAATCTACCGGCAGCTGGTATATCGTAAAGGCTGATGATGGAAAATTTTACAATTCAAGGATAAAAGGAAAATTTAAAATAGATGATATTACTTCCACTAATCCCATAGCAGTTGGCGATAGTGTGGAAGTTGATATGGAAAATGAAACAGAAGGTTCTGTTGTTATCAGCAAGATCAATGACAGGAAAAATTATATTACGCGTCAGTCACCGCATAATAAAAATCAACAACACATTGTAGCCTCCAATCTTGACCAATCGTTGTTATTCGCCACCATAAAAGATCCAAAAACATCACAGGGATTTATCGACAGGTTCCTCGTTGCTTCGGAGGCATACCATGTTCCGGCCATAATTGTTTTTAATAAATGGGATCTGTATAAAAAGAAAGAAGTAGAAAAATTTGAGGTAATGAAAACAGTCTATACCCGGGCTGGTTATACCGTTCTTTCTATGAGCCTTGAAAAAAAGGAAGGGCTCGATGAAGTGAAGAACAAATTAAAAGATAAAGTAACCCTTTTGAGCGGGCATTCAGGTGTTGGAAAATCTACTTTTATCAATACAATATTTTCGGATGATGCCATTAAAACACAGGTGGTAAGCGACTGGAGCGGAAAAGGAATGCATACAACCACTTTTGCACAAATGTATGATCTGCCATTTGGCGGAAAAATAATCGATACGCCGGGATTGCGCGAATTTGCATTAGCAGATATTTCAAAGGAAGAACTCTCCCATTATTTCCCTGAGATAAGAGCATTGATAAATGAATGCAGGTTCAATAATTGTATGCATCTTGATGAGCCAGGTTGTGCAGTAAAAAAAGCTGTGGAGGAAAAAAGTATTGCCGTGGAGCGTTACATAAGTTATTTAACAATACTGGAAAGCATGAAGGATAAAAGCTGGTGAAGTATATTGGTCAGTACGCTTTTCTTTCTAAAAAACCAGCAATTTCAATTACCGCATTATTTTCTTTTGCAGTCTTGCTGTTCCGCTGTGGCTTAATGGATACCCCATTGAAAACATTATAATGGAGCGTGAGATAATTATCTTTGTATCTGAAATCCCAGTCGAGCGTTTCAACATTGTCAACCTGGTTCGTAAAAATAACTTTAAGATCATCCGTGAGTGTATCAGCGATGAGGTAAAATTTAGAAATACCGCAGTTATCATCGATAACGGCTTCAGTACCGCCAAAATCGGTAGTTAAATGATATGACATAGGATCTGGATTGGGTTAGAATTTATTGGGATTTTTTTTATTTGTTTATTGATACGGAAATTTTTTTGCCTTTTTTGCTGCCTTTATCGCTTCTTTATCACCTGATAATATCCTTTCAGCACCGATATTTCTTCCATTAGTTGGACAACCATATTTTTCTTTTTTTCTGAAAACGGAACAGCCTGAAAGAAAATAAATGCAAACTAAAAGAAGGAATGTCTTCTTCATATTATTCAGATGATGATTTTACATGATTGGTTGCACAACCTTTACCTGAACCAATCCGCATACATTACATAATTATTAGCTATCCTGTTAATTTCACCACTTATCATCTCTTCCGGTATATCCTTTACTTTTTTTGCAGGAACGCCCGCCCATATGGTGCCTGGCTCTACAATAGTGTTTTCCAGCACCACGGCACCTGCAGCTATTATACAATTGGTACCGATTTTTGCATTGTCCATAACGATACTCCCCATTCCAATCAGCACATTATCTTCTATAACGCATCCATGTACTATTGCATTGTGTCCGATGCTCACATTATTTCCAATAACCGTTTTAGCTTTTTGAAATGTGCAGTGAATTATGGCTCCATCCTGAACATTGACTTTGTTCCCAAGGCGAATGCTGTTCACATCTCCCCTGATCACGGCATTGAACCACACACTGCAATCATCTCCCATAATTACATCGCCTACGATCGTGGCATTGGAAGCTAAAAAACAATTACTGCCAAAAGATGGCAAAATATCCTTTACAGGAAGGATTACTGGCATATAAATAAATTTGAAAAGATGTTTTTGTATTATGCACTCATCACATATTCTTTAAGGCCTGGTTCAATCCATGCCTCATTTTCTTTTATAAGATTGATGAGCTCTTCAACGGCTATTGCTTCCGGTACGGAACGCTTTACCACTTCCTTCCCTTTATATAAAGTTACCTTGCCCGGGCCACTTCCTACATACCCAAAATCTGCGTCGGCCATTTCACCCGGGCCATTCACAATACAACCCATGATCGCGATCTTAACTCCTTTAAGATGATTGGTAACGGCCCGTATTTTAGCCGTAGTTTCCTGGAGATCAAATAATGTTCTGCCGCAACTTGGGCAACTGATATATTCCGTTTTTGAAATTCTTGTTCGCGTTGCCTGCAAAATTCCAAAAGCAATTGAGTTCAATAATTTAGTGTCTGTTACAATTTCCTTATTGCTGAAATGGTATCCCAGGCAAATACCATTGCCAATTCCATCAACAAATAATGAGCCTGTGTCAATGGCATAATGAATAAGGCTTTCATCCATTGTTTCATCTGAGCTGTCGCAAATTATTATTACAGGATTAATTATATCCTTATCAAATAATTCATTGTACTTCTGTTTTATACTATGTACCGCATTTTTATTTTGTGAACTTAAACAGATGACTGCTGTTGGATCTTTTTTTAGTTTATTAAAAAACGCATCATTGTCACTAACCGGATATCCTTCCGAATAACAATCTATCATTACAAAATTTATGGAAGAAGATTTTTCATAATCCTCATCCAGGTATTGCTTGTCATCAAAGAGGGGCAGGTACTTCTTTTTATCAGCAGCCTGTTTCCACATATCATAATTACATATAATTTTTAAAGTTCCTGGTAAGGCAAATTCAATTATTGTATCCGTAAAAATATAGTCCGCAGCTGCGTCTGTTATATTCCATTTATCAGTTATACTATTATAGTTGTATCCTATATCTTCAAGAAGTGAAGGCGTTATTTTATCGTGCTTGCTTAAGTCTGCGATCACTACCGGCACATGCTTTCCGCCGATATTGGCAACTTCATTTGTTTTCGCCCGCCTGCCAAATGATATATCAGAACTGATCTTTTGTTTTCGCCTTTCACCACCAGGATCGCTTGTAACGCTTTGCTGGTTTGCATTATTATTTTGGGGGGCGGTTGAATCAGAGAGGTGTTTTAAAATATTTTTACAAACCGGGATTTCAAATTCAGGGTCTTCTGTTAATGAAACGCGTATAGTATCGCCAATCCCTTCCTCCAGTAAAGTGCCTATTCCAATTGCTGATTTTATACGACCGTCTTCTCCATCACCCGCTTCAGTAACACCCAGGTGAAGGGGGTAACAAACGCCCAATTCTGTTTGCATATTTTGCATCAGCAACCTGCAGGCTTCTATCATTACCTGGGGATTACTGCTTTTCATGCTAAGCACTATATTATAATAATTTTCACTCTCGGCAATTCGTAAAAATTCCATGGCACTTTCTACCATTCCCATAGCCGTATCTCCGTACCGGCTCATGATACGATCACTTAATGAACCATGATTTGTGCCAATACGCATGGCGGTTCCGTACTGTTTACAAATTTTAAGAACGGGTGTAAAGCGTTCTCTTATCCGGTCTATCTCTTCCAGGTATTCTGCATCAGAATATTCGAGCAGTTCGAATTTTTTTTTATCAACATAATTACCCGGATTTATTCTAACCTTTTCCACTATGCGTGCAGCGATCTCTGCAGCATTGGGAGTAAAGTGGATATCAGCAACTAACGGTGTGGCATACCCTCGTTTGCGCAATTCATTTTTGATGTTCAGTAAATTCTCAGCTTCATTTTTTGATGGTGCCGTGATCCGTATGAGTTCCGCGCCCGCCTCAATACACCGGATACTTTGGGCAACTGTGGCGGCAGTATCCATGGTATCAGTAGTGGTCATGGTTTGTATCCGGATGGGATTGAAGTTGCCCAATAATAAGTTTCCCACTTTAACCTCCCGCGTGGCAAGTCTTTTATAGCCGTATATTTCTGCGTTAGCCTGCATCTACCTGTTTAAGTGCTGCAAAATTACGATTAATGATCGAAGGCTTTTTTAAATATAACCTTAAAATTTTCCTCAATTCTTTCTTACATTTATTCTAAACTATATTGTTTATGAGAAAAGTACTAACCCTTTTTTGGGCGATCCTATACATAAGCCCCTATGTGATATATGCACAAAATATAAAAGAGGATATTAAGCCAGACCGTTACAATCAAAAATTATACAGTGGCCTGAAGTGGCGAAACATTGGCCCATGGCGGGCCGGCAGGTGCCTGGCGGTTACGGGTGTTCCGGGTAATCCTTTAATTTATTATGCCGGGCAGGTTGGTGGAGGAATATGGAAAACGGTTGATGCCGGAAACAGCTGGCTTTGCGTTAGTGATAGCAGCAAATTCACAAGCAGCAGCGTTGGAGCCCTTGCCGTTGCAAAAAATAATGTAAACATTATATATGCCGGTATGGGTGAAGTGGAAATGCGCAGTAATATTTCATTCGGGGATGGAGTTTATAAATCAACTGATGCGGGCAAAAGCTGGAAACATATTGGTCTTGAAAAAACAAACGCCATCGGTACCATTGTGGTAGATCCAAAAAATGAGAACATCGTTTATGTTGCAGCAATGGGAAAAATTTATGGCGCCAATAAAGAACGCGGTTTGTATAAGAGCAAAGATGGTGGCGCCACCTGGAATAATATTTTGTATACGGATGACAGTACCGGTTGTGTTGATGTAAAAATGGATCCTACAAATCCATTAACCATTTATGCAAGTATGTGGCAGGCACACCGAACTGCCTTTTCATTAAGCAGTGGTGGAAAAGGATGTGGTTTGTATAAATCTACTGATGGGGGTGAAACATGGAAATTGTTAAGTGAGAATCCCGGAATGCCAAACGGCTTGAAAGGCAAAATTATTTGCACGGTGAGCGCTGTTAATCCAAATAAACTTTGGGCAATTGTTGAAAATGAAAATGGCGGCGTTTTTACTTCTCCTGACGGGGGCGAAACATGGAGCATCGCCAGCAAAATGAATGACCTCACACAACGCCCATGG
>JACDBU010000084.1 GCA_013694745.1 Chitinophagaceae bacterium | reverse complement strand
GTTTGCTGCAGGGCGTCTGGCGGCGTCATGGATACAGAAAAGGATATCTGCTACCACCACTATGCTTTATAGTTTGTTTATAGCACAATTTATTGTATTGGTAATCATTTTTTCAAGAGGAATAACAGCGATTGTGGCTGTAACGTTGTTAGGTTTTTTTGTGTCGATATTTTTCCCAACTGTATATGCATTAGCAATAGAAGGCCTTGGCGAAAGAACCGGTCAGGCATCGGGTATATTGAATATGGGGTTTTTAGGTAGCGCTTTGCTGCCTGTTTTGCAAGGAAAATTTGCCGATCTTTTTAGCTTACCATTGTCATATAGTATTGCTATTCTTCCATACGCTTTTGTGGTATATTTTGTAATGAGAATAAAATCAGAAAAAGATAAAGTATTGATTTAACAGCTAATTAAAGTAGTGAAAAATGCGAATACTTATTATAGGCGGTACTGGTAATATAAGCAGATGGTTTACCCAGCTATTTGCCGAGAGGGGTGATGAAATTGTATTGTATAACAGGGGTAATAAACAACTTAGTTTAAAAGGAAATATTCAATACATATATGGAGACCGCACCAAATATGATTTATTTGCTATTCAGATCAATCGTGCCGGGCATTTTGATTGTGTAATCGACATGGTTGGCTTTCAAGAAGAGGAAGCTGTTCAGGCTGTAAAACTTTTTGCAGGTAGAACAGACCAGTATATTTTCTGCAGTACTGTAGATGTATATAGTAAGCGACCTGCGTTTTATCCTATTCATACACAACATGCAATGGGCGCATCAAAGTCTTTTGTTTATGGGCATAGAAAAATGTTGATGGAAGAAGTATTTTGGAAAGCTCATAATGAACTTAATTTTCCATTAACGGTTTTGAGGCTGGCTGCAACTTATTCAGAGGGGTGGAGCCCCCTTGTAACCTGTTTTGGAGGAGCAAGCTATCACTTGGACAGAATTAAGAAAGGGCTACCTATTATATTACATGGAGATGGCAATGGTATATGGGCAGCCACTCATTCAAGTGATGCAGCAAAGGTTTTTATAAATGCTGCCGGAAATATTAGCTGTATTGGACAAGTATATAATGTGTCTGGTGATGAGTTGCTTACCTGGGAAACTATGCACCTTATAGTGGCAGAGTTACTAAAAGCACCTACACCTCATTTTGTTTACATTCCCACTACTCAATTGGCATCTTTGGCACCTGAGCAAAGTGAATGGTGCGTTGAAAACTTTCAATACAATAATATTTTCGATAACAGCCCGGCTAAGAAAGATCTGGGCTTTGAGTACACAATTTCATACTATGAGGGAGCAAGGCGATGTATTAGATACTTAATAGAAAACGAAGGCATTGAAGATTGCGGTAACTATCCTTTTTATGAAGGAGTTTTAAACAAATGGAATTACGCTATGAAATATTTGCATTAACAATATCGAACTTCATGCTTAAAATATTGTCTTTATAAGAAGTTAAATGATAATTGGCGATTATGTTATTATGAAGTAGCAACACGAATAAATTATTACTTATGAGATATGTACTCATTTTGTTGCTGTTGCCTGTTGGATTAATGGCTCAGTCAATACCTGATATTCTTACTGTAGTTCAATTTGGAGCAATTGCTGACGGAAAAACCGACAATACTAATGCCTTCCAAAATGCAATTGACAGTGCTGCAGTGAAGGGAGGTAGAGTTTATATTCCGTCGGGTAAATGGCTGGTTTCAGGTAGCATAAAAGTAAAACCCGGCGTAAGCTTGATTGGTACCAATGAAGCACCTTTATCACCTTACCAACTAATTGGAGCTGTGATCTTGGCAACTGGTGGCCGTGATAACGAAGATGCCGACCCTTTATTTGAATTGTGGAATGCTTCCAGTGCTAAAGGCTTTACAGTGTATTATCCTGAGCAACAAACAAATGATGTGCATCCCTATCCCTGGACCTTTTATTTGCGTAGCCCTGCCATCATGCACAGTACAACTGAAAAAAGAAAAGAAACATTTGATGTAACCGTAGAAAACATTACACTTATCAACAGCTACAACGGGATTCGTTGCGGACCAGATGAAAATGGGAGACACCGTATCATGAGTGTGCACGGCTGTGTGTTAAGAAGAGGCATAGTGGTGGATTGGGTGGGTGATATTGGCCGTATTGAAAACATACAGTTCCATTCACATTACTGGTTTCACCCATCTACGAATGGCAATTGGGATGAAGTATTTACATACATGCAGTACAATCTCGAGGCATTTATTTTCGGGAGATCGGATTGGGAATTTGTTTCCAATACATTTGTTTTTCCGGCCAAAGTAGGGTATAAGTTCATAAAAACAGGAATGGGTAACTGCAACGGCCAGTTTAATGGTATTGCTGCTGATGCTACCGCTACTGCAATACTGGTAGAAAGTATCCAGTCCCAGGGATTGCTTATTACAAACGGACAGTTCAATTCCCATAAAGTTGGCGCTTCTACAGAAATAATTATTGACAGCAGTTGTGACGGAAGCGTAAGATTTGCCAATTGTGGATTCTGGGGACCGGCAGAACACAACGCGGTAATAAATGGACCAGCCAATATGAGTTTTAACAACTGCTATTTTAGTACCAATTACCTGAGTAAAGACCCTGCCAGACCCAATTACAGCATTGTAGCCAATAAAGGCAAATTGCAGGTGACCAACTGTACATTTGATGGTGCCCAAACAGACGAAGTAAAGCAATGGAATTATACCGGTGCTAAAAAATCGCCGCCTTGCATTCAATTGAATAAAGGAGTTAGGTTTGCCATCATCACCGGAAATACAGGTTATAAGGGTGTAACTGTGCAAAACAATATAGGGGCAAATGCTATCCTAAAGGACAATGAACCAGCAATAAAATAAAAGCTGCTGAAGAAGAGCAGATAAAATCATTTTTTAAAATAAGCATGGGAGCTAACACATTGTATAAAAGAAACACACATATTTTATTAATTACAATTTTTCTTTTTTTTGCCGCTTTTTCATAACAGTTTGAACCTAATGGGGCATCATTAATAAGCGAAAATACCGGAATGGTCTCACCAGGATTTTGAGAATGTCTTATCAGACGTCTCTGTTTTATTTCTGAAAATCATGATAAACTGGAGCCGTTTTTTTATTGTTGTTTGAATAATTGCACTGGTGAAATAAATAAAAAAATAGATATATTGCATCATATTACAGATTAATTGATCTGTATAATGA
>JACDBU010000038.1 GCA_013694745.1 Chitinophagaceae bacterium | reverse complement strand
CAATTATGTTTCTATACCAGGCCTTAACAATAACTACAAATTTAAAGACCAGGTATATGCGGCCTATACCACATTTTCACAAAAAATAAAAAAATTCAGCTACCAGGCAGGACTAAGAATTGAAAGTTCACAGTACACTGGAACATTAATAGACAAGGCACAGACATTTAAAAATCAATATCCTTTTAGCGTTTTTCCAAGTCTTTTTCTTACAGAAAAGATCAATGATAAACAGGATTTGCAACTTAATTATTCAAGAAAAATAAACAGGCCAAACTTTTTCCAACTGATACCTTATCTTGATTTCAGTGATTCGCTAAATATCAGTAAAGGCAATCCTAACCTCGTTCCGGAGTTTACCAATTTACTGGAAGCATCTTACCAGGTTGATCTTAATAAAGGAAATAATTTATTGGCCACTGTATATTTCAAGAATACGAATAACCTCATAACCCGTTACCAATACCGGGATAAAAATCCTGACCCGTTCAGAACGGATTCGGTTATCATTAACTCGTATGCAAATGCAAATTTTTCCAATTCTTATGGCCTGGAATTAACGAGCAAAATAAAACCAGCGAAATTCTGGGATATGACGGCGAACATCAATTTTTATAATTCTATTATCAATGGAAATAATATACAATCTGACTTGCAAAGTCAGCGCCTGAGCTGGTTTGCGAAACTCAACAACAGTTTTAAAATTCCAAAAAATTATTCCATACAGTTATCCGGTGATTATCAGAGTAAAACCATTTTACCTGCAGGCGGACGTGGTGGTGGTGGTGGCGGTATGATGGGTTTTGGTGGTGGACAGTTATCCACGGCAAACGGTTATACCA
Source organism: Chitinophagaceae bacterium (assembly GCA_013694745.1). Classification (GTDB taxonomy): domain Bacteria; phylum Bacteroidota; class Bacteroidia; order Chitinophagales; family Chitinophagaceae; genus Ginsengibacter. The sequence goes on along the minus strand of JACDBU010000038.1, from coordinate 1,736 downwards.
ACCCTGTGTATGGTGTGGATATGGCGGTAAAAAAAGAATTCCTTAAAAATAATACAGCTTCTTTAACGCTGAGTGTAAATGACATTTTCAGAACCAGGGTTTACAGCACACATTCGGAATCAGTGTTCTTTGTGCAGGATAATATCCGCCGCAGAGATCCACAGATATTCAGGCTTAACTTTAACTGGCGGTTTGGAAAATTTGATGTGTCATTATTTAAACGCAAAAATTTAAAAGGAGAACAGGAAGGCATTCAAAACGGAATGCAGGGAGTAGGGCAATAATCTGTCAGCACTGATTTCAAATTAATTTATATAATAAAGCAGGCCTCCTCATTGGAGGCTTACTTGTTATAGAAATTATTTCAATACTTTATTATAAACCTTTTACTTTGCCACTCTAAAGCGATCTGTTCATGAAGAAAATTGATTTCAAAAAAATCCTTCCCCATTTAATTGCTGTTGCCGTTTTTGTGATTGTTGCGGTTGTGTATTGCAAACCTGCGTTAGAAGGAAAGGTGGTTTACCAACACGACATACAAGGCTGGCGGGGAATGAGCCAGCAATCGATGGAATTTAAAGATAAATATGGTTTTTATCCGTTGTGGACAAACAGTATGTTCAGCGGGATGCCCGCCTACCAGATCGCTTTAGATGCAAAAACAAAAATACAGGTTGGTTATGCGGATCCGCTTCTTACTCTTGGACTTCCCAGGCCGATCAGCTTTTTTTTTCTTGCCTGTATCTGCTTTTATTTTTTCTGTATTGTTGCCGGGGCCAATCCCTGGGTGAGCATTATGGGTGCTATTGCTTATGCCTACTCCACATTTGACCCCATCATTATTGCGGTAGGACATAATACACAAATGGCATCAATTGGTTACATGCCGGCAGTGCTTGCTGGGTTATTGTTATTGTTTCAAAAAAAATATCGGTCTGGCTTCGCTATAACTGCGCTTTTTGCTGCTTTACTTATTGGGCAGAATCATTTACAAATGGTGTATTATACTTTGATCATCGCGTTTATAATGACCATCGCTTTTTTTGTAAAATGTTATAAAGAAAATAATATTTCGGTGGCTTTTAAACCCGTAATAATTGGTCTGGCAGCCGGTTTGCTGGGCCTCGCCTGCAATGCAGTAAGCATGATGCCCACCTATGAATATGCCAGGGAATCTATGCGTGGTGGCAAATCTGAACTTACGCTGGGCACCGACAGCAGGAATAAAACAAAGGGTGGTCTTAATAAAGATTATGCATTTCAATTTAGTGTAGGTATACCGGAAACATTTACATTAATTGTTCCGGGAATTTATGGTGGCGGTAGTATGGGAAAAGAGTATGATGCCTCTTCAAAATTTGTACAAAAACTTAGTGAAGCAGGTGTCCCTGAAGACAATGCAATTCAAATGGCGGATGGCAGTTCTTACTGGGGCAACCAACATGGAACGGCAGGGCCGGTTTATCTCGGTGCGGTGATATTCTTTCTTTTTATTTTCGGGATAGTATATGTAAAAAGCTGGCATAAATGGTGGATTGTAGCCGCAACCATTTTTGGGATCATACTGGCGTGGGGAAATAATTTCCAGGCATTTAATTATTTTTTGTTTGATCATCTTCCATTTTATAATAAGTTTCGGGCTCCTTCCATGGCGCTGGTAATTCCGCAATTGTGTTTTCCTTTTTTAAGTGTGCTGGCAGTATCGAAACTGGTAAATGAAGATAACTATGCAGCAG
>JACDBU010000246.1 GCA_013694745.1 Chitinophagaceae bacterium | reverse complement strand
GATCTGCTCATTGATGGAATAAATATCAAAGAATATTCATTACAATCGATCCGCAACCAGATGGGGATCGTTACACAGGAACCAATATTATTTAATGATACCATCGCCAATAACATTGCGCTGGGTATGGATGACCCCACAGATGAGCAAATTATGAATGCGGCAAAAATTGCCAATGCCCATAATTTTATCACGCAAAAAGAAGATGGATACCAAACCAATATCGGTGACCGTGGAAGTAAATTAAGCGGCGGAGAAAGACAAAGATTAACCATTGCCAGGGCCGTTTTGAAAAATCCACCAGTGTTGATACTTGATGAAGCAACTTCATCGCTTGATACCGAGAGTGAACGCCTGGTGCAGGATGCAATTAATAATTTAATGAAAGACAGAACGAGTATTGTAATTGCGCACAGGCTTAGCACCATCCGGCATGCCGACGAGATCATTGTGTTACAGCATGGGAAAATAGTTGAGAGGGGGAGCCATGATGCATTGATTGGCAATAATGGATTTTATAAAAGACTTGTTGATATGCAGGAGGTGCGGTAAAAATTTATACTTCTTCTATAAGCCCAACAGCATTACCGAAAGGATCTTTAATTATTGCCACTTTAATTCCACCGCCTACTTCTTTTACCTCGTCAATAACCAGCGCCCCTTTTTTAAGTAAAGCCTCAACCTTATCTTCAATATTATCTACCGACCAATAAGCAACGGAATTATTACCGGGTATAATTTTATCCAAATCCGGATCAAGTCCTAATTCGCTCCCGTTGATTTCAAATCCCACATAAAATTTTTCTTCAAAATAAGGGGCAATACCGGTAATTTCCTGGTACCATATTTTTGCCTGGTCAAGATCATTTACATGATAAATAACACTTCTTAATTTTTTGAACATTGGAAACTTTAAAATTTTTATACAACATGGGTTAATAAAAAATGGAGAATAGTAAACCATTCTCCATCTTTTTATATAAGCCTCTTGAATAAATTCGCGGGCAACTAATTTGTTATCTAACGGTTCCCATTTTTGCTTCAATGGATAATGTAGCATGAGGCACAGCACGCAGGCGCGCCTTGTCTATCAATTTGCCGGTTACCCGGCATATACCATACGTCTTGTTTTCAATACGGATCATAGCTTTTTCAAGATGATCAATAAAGGTGATCTGGCGGCTGGCCATCTGGCTAAGCTGCTCTCTTTCCATGCTAAGGCTGCCATCTTCCATGGTCATATACCTGTTATCTGTTTCATCACCACCCATTTCATCTTTGCGGGTTATTAATCCCTGTAAATAGCCCAGTTCTTTTTTAGCTGTTTCAAGCTTTCTTTGTATGAGCTCTCTGAATTCTTTCAATTCACCATCACTGTAACGCATTGTAGGTCCGTTACTCACGTAAGGTGCCTGGTCTAAAACTGATTTAGTAAATTCAGGCTCATACCTCCTTGATTTTGTGGTAGCAAATTTTGGAAGAACCAATGGTTTAGCCGGTTGAATTTTGATAACTTTCGCCTTTGGCAATGGTTTTGAGTTGATTTTAGCTGCAACAGTTTTTTGAATTGATTTTTTAACTTCCAGTGTTTTCTGGGGCGGAGTTGCCGCGGGCTTTTTTACAGCTGGCAGCGTTTTAGCCACTTGCTTTATTTTTTTATCGGGTGTTTTCAAGTTTTTTTGTGCTGTAGTACCAGGTGAATGGACACTTTTTTTAGCTACCGGGGCAACAGCTTTTTTTACCGGAGCTGATTTAAGAATAGGTTTAGCTTGTTTTTTTGATGGGGATGCCTTTTTAGCAGCGGGTTTAATTACGGTTTTTTTAGCAGCAGCGTTTTTACTTACGGGCTTTTTTGCCGGAACTTTTGTAACTGTCTTAGCACCTTTTTTTTGCTGAACGGGTTTTTTTGCTACTGTTTTTACCAATTTTTTTTTCGCTGCCATACTAATTTCCTTTTTTTATAATGTTGATTTTTAAGGGAATGCCATTAACTTCTACCAATGATCCATCAGTCATTTCGCCGATAAATTCTAATTTATCTGCCAAAATTTCGGCGCAAATATAGTTATAATATTCTGTAATTGAACGGGTGAGTGCTTCATTTACAGATACTTTCACATTGATTTTGTCAGTAAGATCCAGGTTCTTTTCTTTTCTTAAATTTTGGACCCGGTTGATAAATTCCCTTGCTTCTCCTTCCATTTTAAGTTCATCCGTAATAACAATATCCAAAGCTACAGTCAGAGGCCCTTTTCCGGCTACCTCAAAACCAGGGATCTCATCAGTAGTTACCTCTATATCTTCGTATGAAATATATATTGGTTCTTCATTATGTTGCTGATAATCAACATTTAATAGAAAATCATTAACCTGGATTGCATCAATTTCTGCATTCTTAAAATTTTGAATTACCTCGGAGGCCGTTTTCATCTTTTGTCCAAGTTTTTTACCGAGTGTCTTAAAATTTGCTTTTGCTTTTTTCCTGATAAAAGTATTATCCCCGGCAAGTATTACGATCTCTTTTACATTTGTTTCAGCCTTTATGATTTCTTCAACCGATTTGATTTTTTCAGCAATCCTTACATCAATAGCAGGTATGATAGCCTTTTGAAGGGGCTGTCGTACTTTGATACCAACCAGGCCATTAGGCTGGTTCACTTTTTTACGTAATGAAAGAATTAGTGATGATACATCCTGGGCAATTTGCATCCTATCTTCCAAAGAGGTATTAATTAATGAAGCATCCGCTTTAGGGAAATTCATATGGTGAACAGAATCAAAATCATGTCGTTTTGTTACAGAATTTAACCCTTCAAAAAGCCAGTCTGCAAAAAATGGCGCTATGGGAGCTACAAGACAGCTAAGGGTTTCCAGGCATTCGTACAATGTTTGATAAGCGCTTACCTTATCTGATTCAAAGGTCTCATTTGAAGCGCCAGCATCTGCTTTTTGCCGGGCAGGTTTCCAAAAACGCCGCCTTGATAAACGTACATACCAATTGCTTAAATGTTCGTCAACAAATTTTTCAATAGCCCTGCCGGCAGCCGTAGGCTCATACTCATCAAAATTTTGTTGAACGTTTTTTATAAGGCTATTTAAAGAAGATAAGATCCATTGATCTATTTCAGGGCGATCTTTTACCGCGATGTATTTTTCCTTGAAATGAAACCCGTCCACGTTGGCGTACAAAACAAAGAATTGATAGGTATTATATAAAGTTCCAAAAAATTTCCGTTGCACTTCTTTGATACCTTCAATATCAAATTTTAAACTATCCCATGGCGAGGCATTGGTGATGAGGTACCAACGGGTGGCATCAGGACCAAAGATATTCAGTGTTTCAAACGGGTCGATGACATTGCCAATCCGCTTGCTCATTTTGTTACCACTCTTATCCAGTACCAATCCGTTACTAACAACCGTTTTATAAGCTACGCTGTCAAATAAAAGAACACCTAAAGCATGTAATGTATAGAACCAGCCACGAGTTTGATCAACACCTTCCGCGATAAAATCGGCAGGGAAAACTGAACCCTCTTCATCACCGGCAAGCGGGGATCCTTTTGTAAAAGCGTGATATTTCCAAAAATTTCTGGTAGATAACGGCCCGAATTTATTTGAACTGCTGTCTGGTAATCCCCATTGTGCATATGGCATTGCACCACTATCAAACCAAACATCGATCAGGTCGGGGATACGGGTCATAACACGGCCGCTTTCACTAACCAGTACAATATCATCAACAAATGGCTTGTGCAGATCAAGGATACCCTGGTGCAAATAATTTTCATTTACATGGTTTCCTAAAACTACTATTGCTTTTTTTATTTCTGAATTCAATTCTTCAATCGTGCCTATGCATTTTTCTTCGATTCCATCTTCTGTTCGCCAGATCGGTAAGGGAGTTCCCCAGAAACGGCTTCGGCTCAGGTTCCAGTCTACCATGTTCTCCAGCCAGTTACCAAAC
>JACDBU010000208.1 GCA_013694745.1 Chitinophagaceae bacterium | reverse complement strand
GAGAATTTTGACCTCGGGCCAAATGCCGGCAGCAGCAGATGGAGTTGAATTGATAAGGGAATTGATCATACAGGCGGATGACAGGATTATCATAATGCCGGGATCAGGTGTACGCGCAGGTAACATTGTAAAACTGGCCGAAAGTACCGGTGCCACGGAGTTTCATTCATCAGCAAGGAAAATAAAACAAAGTAAAATGCAGCATTTTAATGCTTCAATGAATGAAAGAATCGAAAATATAAATGCAGATGAGGAAGAAATTAAAAGTATGATCAAATGTTTAGACCAATATGAAAAGAATAAGCAGCATTGATTTTACCAGGGGAATTGTAATGGTAATTATGGCACTCGATCATGTGCGTGATTTTATGCATATTACTTCACTTACACAAAATCCTACTAATCTGCAAACTACTTCAACTGTATTGTTTTTTACCCGCTGGATAACGCATTTGTGTGCGCCCACTTTTGTTTTTCTTTCCGGAGTTTCTGCTTATATCTCTTTTAATAAGGCAAAGAACATATCTGCAAGTCGCAGCTTTTTATTAAAAAGAGGATTGTGGCTCATCATCCTGGAGTTTACGGTCATAAATTTTGCTCTTTGGTTTGATGTTGGATTTCATCTGCTTATTATGGAAGTTATATGTGCCATTGGCTTTGGTTTCGTTGTATTGGCGTTACTTCTGCCAGTGCGGTCACACATTATCGGTATAGCTGGTGTCATTATTATTTTCGCACACAACCTTTTGCAAAATGTTTCATTCGCCGGAAGACCATTTTATAATTTTTTATATTCCGTTTTATTTGCCCAAAATTTAATTACCGTAAAACCAACTTTCTCATTTCTTATAGGCTATCCGCTCATACCTTGGGTGGGTGTAATATTAGCCGGGTTTGGCTGCGGTAAATTTTTTGAAATGAATAATGAAAAAAGAAAAAGATTATTTTTTCAAATTGGTGGTGCTGCCCTGGCCTTATTTTGCATTATTCGTTTTTTTAATTTTTACGGTGATCCTTTTAAATGGGCCACACAAAAAACCAGTTGGTACACATTCTTATCTTTTATCAATGTTAACCAAATACCCGCCATCGCTTTTATTCTGTTTGTTGTTCTTAGGGATTATGTTTCTACTCCTGGCTATTACTAACAACATGCAAAACCGTTTTACGAAGGTGTTGATGGTTTATGGAAAAGTGCCGCTATTTTATTTTATCGTCCATCTGTATCTTATTCACATAATAATGCTCATCATGTTATTTATGCAGGGTTATGGATGGAAAGACCTGAGTTTTGGATTGTTCAAAAATGGCCGGCCCGATACCCCGTCCGGCGTGGGCCTTCCGCTTGTTTATGTAACATGGATAGCGGTAGTTATAATTTTATATCCTGTATGCAAATGGTATGGAAAATATAAAGAACAGCATAAAGAGAAGAAATGGCTGCGCTATCTGTAATGGAGATAAAATTAATTTAAAAACTTTCACCACAGAGAAAGGAAAAAAAAGAGAATACAATGAGAAAAATAACGCAAAGAGTACAAAGAAATACTTGATCTGTAATTCTTCTCAAAAAAACATTACGCTGCGTAAACTCTGCTCCTCATGTTCTCTGCGGTATGGAGTTATAATAAACAAAAATTCAAAAATGAAAAAATATTTATTTTATTTCCTGGTGATGATGAAGATCACCATTCCGTTAAATGGGCAGAACGTATCCGCAGCATCAAAGAAAAACCCGGCAGCAATTCACAACTTCGTTTTGGGAAGAAATGATTTTTTATTGGATGGAAAACCTTTTCAGATCATCAGCGGGGAGTTGCACCCGGCACGCATTCCGAGAGAATATTGGCGACAAAGGATCCGCATGGTAAAGGCAATGGGATGCAATGCGATCGCCGTTTACGTATTTTGGAATTACCATGAATTAAGGGAAGGAATATTCGATTTTAAAAGTGAAAACCGGGATATCGCGGCTTTCATAAATATATGCCGTGAAGAGAAAATGTGGGTGTTGCTGCGACCCGGTCCCTACGTATGTGCAGAATGGGATTTTGGTGGCTTGCCTTCCTATCTTTTAAAAATTCCGGACATAAAAATCCGCTGTATGGACGCGCGGTATATGCTTGCGGTTACCCGGTACATCAATCATTTATCAAAGGAAATAGTTTCGTTGCAATGTATTAATGGAGGACCAATTTTGATGGTGCAGATCGAAAATGAATATGGCAGTTACGGAAATGATAAGATCTATCTTGAAACCTTGCGTAAATTATGGCTGCAGAACGGGATAAGAATTCCCTTTTATACAGCCGACGGTGCAACAGCTTATATGCTGGAGGCAGGAAATATCAATGGTGCAGCCATCGGTTTAGATAGTGGTGGAAGCGACGATGATTTTATTCAGGGTAAAAAAAGAAATCCCAATGTTCCTGTTTTTAGTAGTGAGACTTACCCGGGATGGCTCACACATTGGGGCGAAAAATGGGCCAGGCCCGATACCAATGACCTGAAAAAAGAAGTAGACTATTTATTAAAAAATAAAAGATCATTCAACCTGTATGTGGCTCATGGAGGAACCAATTTCGGTTTTACAGCCGGGGCCAATTCATTTTCTACAACCCAGTACCAGCCTGCGATCACAAGCTATGATTATGATGCGCCTATTAACGAAAAGGGTATGCCAACTGCAAAATATTTTATGCTGCGCAGTATGATCTCGAAATATGTTAACTATACAATTCCTGAAATACCATCACCTTGTAAGGCTATCGAAATTCCGGCTATTGAAATGAAATATGCTACTACTGTATGGCGACATCTGCCAGCACCGATTTTTTCTCCGCAGCCCAGGCCTATGGAAGATTTTGATCAAAACCAGGGATTAATATTATACAGGACAAAACTAATAGGACATAAAAGTGGTAAATTAAAGATTTGGGAACCCCATGATTTTGCACTTGTCTTCCTTGATAATAAATTAATTGATACAATATACAGGGATGGGGGTAAATGGGAAGTAAATATTCCTGCATCAAATAATGCCGAACCGGAACTTGAAATTTTAGTTGAGGGGATGGGGCATATCAATTTTGCACAATTCATGATTGACAGGAAGGGTATAACAGACAGGGTTACACTAAATGGTATGACGCTGATGAACTGGGAAATATATCCCTTGCCGCTGGAAGAAAAGTTTGTTGACAAAATTGTGTCCGACAGGGGAATCAATGAGCCCAAAGAAGGAATATTTTATTCAGGATATTTTGATCTTTCAGAAACCGGAGATACCTATATTGATATGAAGAATTATATAAAAGGAGTGGTTTATGTAAATGGCCGTAACCTCGGCAGGTATTGGAACATAGGCCCACAGCAAAGATTATTTTGCCCCGCATCCTGGCTAAGCAGAGGCAGGAACAGGATCGTGATTTTAGATCTTTTACAAATGGAAGCCAAACCGGTTAGTGGCAAAAAAACCCTGGAATAAACATTTAAAAAACAGGAATATATTATTTTATAAAAGTTTTTCAAATTCAATGAGCTTCTGTAGCAAAGTGATTTGATTGCCGGCCCGTACAAAATTATGCCCTTCATATTTTGCGCCATAATACACATCATTGTTGAGATGATCTGTAATGAATCGCAATGCCTGCATGTAGATCATGAACTTGCCTGCATACAAAAAATATTTTTGTTCAGTGGTTGTTAATGCATCCATTTCCTGCAAATAGCCACTTATGATCGCCTGGTAATAATCTTTGCGTATAACTATTTTACTAAAATCTTTTTCTTCCTCATTTACCGGTGAGAGATAACTACGGAACATATCTCCCACATCACTTATAAAATATCCGGGCATTACTGTATCCAGGTCAATTACCCAAACTCCATTGTCATTTTCATCAAACAAAACATTACTGATCTTGGTATCGTGGTGTGTAACACGCGTTTTAAAATCGGGATTTGATTTTATCTTTTCAAATTCATCAACAATATCTTTATGTTTTAAAATCAGATCAATAATTTCTTTTGATCTTTCAACCCGTTCATTATTTCCCGTTTGCAACGCTTCTTCAAATTGTTTGAAGCGGAGGGAAAGATTGTGAAAATCCGGAAGGGTGATCTTTAATTGCGTGGCATCGAAGCCGGAAAGAAGTTTTGTAAACTTTCCAAATTGCGCGGCCGCTTCAAAAGCCTGGTGGGGTGTTTGAACATTTTCGATGGTATGCGCATTTTTCAAAAATGAAAATACCCTGAAATATCCTTCATTGGTTTGCAGGAGATCATTCCCATATTTGGTTAGCAAAGGAATGGATATGATAGGCTGGGTACCAGGTATATCGCTACCGGGAATAGTCTGGTACCTTAGATATTTTGCGATCAGCCGAATATTAAATGCAATATCTGCTGGATGCAAAAAAACCAATTCATTTATCCGCTGGAGGATAAAAATTTTTTCACCTTTTTTATTTTCAACAACCCAGGTGTGGTTGATAAGACCGCTGCCATATGAAGTTACATTATGCCCGGTTATTCCAAAACTTTCTAAAATTTTATCAAACTGCATTCAACCATTTTAAATTTTTCTTTTATTTGAAATTGTGATAGCTGAACCATTGGCCATAAAAACCGAATTGGGTTTTACCCTTGCAAGAAAAGAAAAGCGATCCCCATATAAACCGGAAAAATCACAATCAATATGATAACTGGTAACTGGGTATACACTCCAGCGGGGATGGCTTATTTCATATTCGAATGTTTTGCTGCTATTGTATCGTGAATATCCAAAATAATGTTCTGCGATAAATTCTTCCTCGCTTCCTGTAATCATTTGCTTCATTTCTTTTTTAGTGGTTGCTTCAATTTTATTCCAGCGATCACAGAATTTCCATTCATATCCTGTAACCAGCTCCTGTGCTTGTTCCTGGCGGTAATGTTTCATCCTCAACGTGGAGTATTTTTCGTGGTAAAAATTATTTGCAACATAAGTTATGGCTTGCTTTGGAACGATCTCTTTTATAAATACCACACCCCTCTTCCACTGGTTATTTTCTTTATGCTTCACATAAAAACGAAGATTCACTTCTTCAAAATTTATATGCCAGGGAATTTTAATTCCCAGCACTTTTACATCTTGAAACATAAATCCAATGAGGCTTACATAAGTTTGTCCATTAAAAAAATCAAGTTCTGTTTTCGAAGGCAGGTAAGATTGTAACAGGGATGGATCAATATGATAATTTGCCATCACCAGGTTATTCCATTCCGCTTTCAGAAATATTTTCTTCATGTTTTTCGGGGCCGGTAAAATGCATTGAATATCAATCGCAGGTTTTGATCATAGGTTATATAATTATATATCCAGTTGCTAAACACTGCCAGCCTGTTCTTTACACCGAGAATTAAAACCAGGTGCAATCCCATCCATATCATCCAGGCAAAAAAACCGTGAAAATGCAGTTTAGGTTTTGGTATATCCACCACAGCCAGGTTGCGTCCAACGGTTGCCATTGAACCTTTGTCATTGTATTCAAATTCTTCAACATGGTGACTTTTCATTTCTATTCTTCCCAGGTTATATGCAAGCCTGTCACCCTGCTGTATCGCCACTGACGCCACTTGTGGATGCCCATGCGGATATTTTTCCGTTTCCATATAACACACATCACCGATGGCATATATATTTTCAGATCCTTGAACTTTATTAAACCTGTCAACCTTAATCCTATTTCCTTTTACTATTAGTTGCGGATCAATTCCCGCGGGAATATTTCCTTTTATACCCGCCGCCCATATTACCATCGCTGAATTTATAAAATCCCCATTTTGTATGGTAACGGTTTTGCCATCATAATCTTTTACAATCGTATTCGTTAAAACAATTACCCCTAATCTTTCCAGGTAGGCATGCGAATCGCTGCTGGATTTTTCGCTCATACTACCCAGTGTTTTACCACTGCCTTCCAGCAAATAAATTTTCATTTTAGTGAAGTCGAGCTCAGGGTAATCTTTAGGAAGAACAAATCTTTTAAGGTCTGCAATGGCGCCACTCATTTCAACACCCGTTGGGCCACCGCCTACAATTACAATTGTCATCAGGCCTTCCATTTCCTGCTGACTGTGGGTGTTGAGCGCATCTTCAAAATTCTGTATAAGCCGGTGCCGTATCTGGATCGCTTCCACAGTACTTTTCATTGGGAAAGTATTATCAATAAGATTTTGATTGCCAAAAAAGTTTGTATCTGCGCCGGTTGCCAAAACCAGGATATCATAATCAAACTCCCCAACTTCTGTAACGATTTTATTTTGAGCTGGTTTTATTTCCAGCACATTGGTCATGCGGCAATGAACA
>JACDBU010000205.1 GCA_013694745.1 Chitinophagaceae bacterium | reverse complement strand
GGGCCAGCAAGGCTGATAAATACACTGATAAAAGCATCACAGCGGTTTTGCTGATGGTTTATTTATTCAATGCCTGGTTCATTGCGTTATTGGTTCTGTCGTTTTTTTATCATTGGATGATTTACCTGGGCATTGGTTTATTGATTGCAAAAACAATAGTAGAATTATTTTTTTTATACCCGGTTGCAGGTTTTTTTAAAAAGAAGAAATTGCTCTGGTGGTTTCCCGTAGCACAACCATTTCATATTTTTTATACAGTCATCGCCGGGTGGCTGGGGAAATTCGGGACTTATAAATGGAAGGGCCGTGAGGTGAGATGATACGGGTTTTTCAATACAGGCACGCGGAACCATTCTCAAAAATATAAAGGGGAATGTTATCAGGCCCGGGTTTGCTTCGTTATTTTCTATTTTGCTTAATTTGCTAAAATGCAACATCAGTCTTTTTCATTTTCACAAAATGCCTGGCGGCGTTTAAAAAAAAATAAAGGAGCGATGTTGGGCCTGATCATAATTTGCCTGGCCTTGCTGTGCGGAATATTTGGATATTTCCTGGCAAGCGATTCCACGCCGAATGCCGACAGGCAAATTGTAGAGATACAGGCAGCAAAACCCGGCTACCGGCAACTATTTATAAAAGTTTTAAAACAAAAAAATATTGCTTCCACCGGTTTTTTTAAAAAGTTGTTATCAGGAGCAGAAGAAAAATTTTCTTATGTTCCTATAAATTCATTTATAGTAAATAAAGATTCGGTGATTGTGCAGAAATTTATTGATGAAGGAGTTGAAGAAAGATTGGCCATCCCGGTTGCCAGCCTGTATTCAGCAAATTACATTGTATCTAAAAAATTCTGGCTTGGCACCGACAGGTTTGGAAGGGATATATTGAGCAGGCTGATCATTGGCATAAGAGTTAGCCTGGCTGTAGGATTGATAACCGTGTTGATCTCATTGAGCATTGGCATTATCTTAGGTTCTGTGGCCGGATATTTTGGCGGTAAAACAGATAATATAATTATGTGGTTAATAAATGTTATCTGGAGTATCCCCACATTATTATTGGTATTTGGAATTACGCTTGCACTTGGAAAAGGCTTCTGGCAAATCTTCATAGCCGTTGGATTAACGATGTGGGTAACAGTGGCCAGGCTGGTACGTGGGCAGGTACTGGCTTTGCGGGATATGGAATATATACAGGCGGCAAAAGTGTTAGGCTTAAAAAATATGCGCATAATATACCGTCATATTTTACCCAACATTATAGGACCCGTAATTGTAATTGCCGCTTCCAACTTTGCAACCGCTATAATAGTAGAAGCGGGTTTAAGTTTTTTAGGAGTGGGCGTACAACCACCTCAACCCAGCTGGGGACTCATGATAAAAGAGAATTATAATTTTATTATCACACACAACCCGGCACTTGCCTTGGCGCCTGGTATCGCTATCATGATACTTGTGCTGGCTTTCAATCTCCTGGGCAATGGATTACGCGATGCGTTTGATGTAAAAGGAAAGTTGTAAATGTTCAATGTGTCAGGCAAGTTCAACACACCTGTTAAAAGCCTCGGCGAGTGAAATAAAAGTTTCCGTTCTTTCAATTCCTTTTATTGCCTGCAAACCATCGTGCAGAACCATTCGCAGCTGGTTTATATCCTTACAGATTATCTCTAAAAAAATACTGTAATTCCCGGTTGTATAATTCAGCCGCACTATCTCCGGAATTTTCTGCAGGTCTTTTACAACGGTATCATAGAGAGAACTTTTTTCCAAAAATATTCCAACAAAAGCGGTGATATCATAGCCGAGATGCTTTAAATTTACACACAACTTTTTGCCGGTAACAATGCCTGCTTCTTCCAGTTTTTTAATTCGAACATGTATGGTACCCCCGCTGACGAATAATTTTTTGCCCAGTTCGGCATAAGATATTTCAGCATCCCGGAGCATTTCGTGGATGATCTGCAGGTCTAATTTGTCAAAATTTAATTTAGCAGTCATTTAGTTTTATTTTTTTTATAAGTTCAATAATTAGTACAAATATTTGAATAATTTCTATATTTTCAAAATATTTATTGAATTATTTTTTAGTAAATGGCTAATTACTTAGATTTGTATTAGAAATTAGTTCTTTAAAATTGTGGGGTGATGAAATTTTATGGCAGACATGCCCTCTTGTCTCGGGGGTGAGGACAACAGGATAAACGCAGCATAGAGCCGTCTCGGTAGCAATACTGATTCGACCAGGGTCGACCACTGAACTTTGTACTGCAGCTAACTGCCTCGTGGAGGTTCGATCCCTC
>JACDBU010000202.1 GCA_013694745.1 Chitinophagaceae bacterium | reverse complement strand
TACGACAACTATCTTGAATTAGAATACGACCTGAGCAAAGTGTTGTTCATTGCAACGGCTAATAATATTCAAAACATTCAACCGGCATTAAGAGACAGGCTTGAAATTATTGATCTCAGTGGCTATGCCATAGAAGAAAAAATTGAGATCGCCAGGCGACATTTATTACCAAAACAAAAAGAAGCACATGGATTAATTGATGTGAACTTTAAAATGAGTGACGCGGTTTTAGAAAAAGTAATTGCAGATTATACCCGGGAAAGCGGGGTACGTGATCTTGATCGCCAGCTGGCCTCCATAATGAGAAACCTGGCCAAAACCTACGCCATGAAAGGCACTTTAAAACCTACCATCAGCCAGGGTGATATTCAAAGGATACTTGGTAAACCAAGATTCAGTAACGAAATGTACAAAACAGCTAACATGGCCGGAGTTGCAATTGGACTTGCCTGGACCTATGTTGGAGGAGAAATATTATTCATTGAAACTACAACAAGCGATGATGGTAAAGGAGAATTAAAGCTTACGGGTAATCTTGGAAATGTGATGAAGGAAAGTGCCACAACTGCTATGACCTACCTACAGTCTAATGCGAAAAAATATGGGATAGACCCCGGTGTTTTTACAAAGAAAAATGTTCACATTCATATCCCCGAAGGTGCTGTGCCCAAAGACGGGCCCAGCGCAGGTATTACCCTTATGACAGCGCTAGCGTCGTCGTTTACAGGCCGCCGGGTTAAGCCTTACCTGGCGATGACAGGAGAGATAACGTTACGGGGCCAGGTACTACCCGTTGGAGGTATCAAAGAAAAAGTTTTAGCAGCTAAACGAGCCGGGCTCAAAGAAATAATTATGTGTGCCCAAAATGAAAAGGACGTACTGGAAATTGACCTCGAATTTATTAAGGGATTAAAAATAAGTTATGTTAAAACCATGCAGCAAGTGATTGATCTGGCGCTGATATAATTTTTTAATTAAAACCATGGTAATAATTTCTCCGTACATAACCTGAATCAGCATTTTATGTTGGTTGTTTTAAGGGTTAAAGAAACTCCTCCCGATTCTTCGGGAGGATTTTTATTTTAAATCAGATTGTTTGAGATTTAGGTGAGGGTTGAGGTTGAGGTTGAGGTTAAGGTTGAGGTTGAGGTTGAGGTTGAGGTTGACGTTGACGTAGACGTTGACGTAGAGGTTGAGGTTTGAAACCAGACAGTCATAATTTAAAATGTAAGATTTAATGAGTCCTCAAACTTACACCATGCACCGAACTATTCAAATAGTTTTTGCTGCGAACTGGAATATGTCAATTGTCCATTCACGATTTTAGCAGGTGAAGTATAAGGATGTTCTTCCGCTTTTTTCCCAGAAAGGATATGCAATACTTCCCAGCCTTTCCATTTCAAATAATCAGATACGAGTGATCTGTGACATCGCCACCATACTGCTTCTGAGCACATGTAGGCGGTTACATTTACCGACGCATTTTTTTCCAGTTCATTTATCCCACTTTTAAATTCGGCCGTTTGCATATAATCTGCATAACCACGAAAAGCAATATTCTTCCAGGCGCTGTTTATAGAATTTTTCTTTGCTTTTCTTCTGCCGCCAAGGTCGGGGAAAGGTTTATAAACAATCCCTTCCGCGGGTAAAGTTTTCTCAAGAATTTCTTTATTAAAATGAGGAAACCTTTTTGAACCAGGATAACTTCTGATATCAGCAAGTAATTGGATGTTGAATGCTTTCAATAGTTCTACAAATTCTTCAATAGAACGTGTTGAATGTCCGATGGTGTAAATCGTTTTGATTTTTCCTGAGATTAGAAGTACATATTTGTGTTACGTGTTTTGGGTTTTTATTTTGATCTTTTAAAAGGATCTGAAAAATTTAACCGCAAAGACGCAAAGGATTCGTAAAGTTTCGCAATGAAGTGTATCTAATTTGAACCGCACTGACACTCACACCACAACCTCCCCAATCTTTTCTTCTTTAAAGGCCTGCCTGGGCTTCAATCCCAGCAATTGGAACATAGCGTTGTCCGCATCAAATGATGGATTAGGAGTGGTCAGTAATTTATCGCCTGCGAAAATTGAATTGGCACCGGCCATGAAACACAAGGCCTGTTCTGCAATGCTCATCTCTGCACGGCCTGCACTTAACCGCACCATTGTTTGCGGCATAATTAATCTTGCTGTCGCGATCATGCGAACCATATCCCAGATATCAACTTTTGGATTGTCCTGCAATGGCGTGCCTTTTACTCGAACCAACGCGTTTATCGGAACACTCTCAGGATGCTTTGGTAAAGTAGATAATGTATGCAGCATCCCAATCCTGTCTTCATGCGATTCACCCAGACCAATGATGCCACCGCTGCAAACACTTATGCCCGCTTTGCGCACATTACCCAAAGTTTTCAGCCTGTCATCATACGTCCTGGTTGTAATAATATCTGTATAGTGTTCCTGCGAAGTATCTACATTATGATTGTATGCATACAAACCCGCATCAAACAATTTTGCAGCCTGCTCTTCTGTAAGCATTCCCATAGTGCAGCATACTTCCATTCCCAGTTCATTCACTCCTTTTACCATTTCCAGAACGCGATCAAAATCCCGGTTGTCGCGCACTTCACGCCAGGCCGCGCCCATGCAAAACCTTGTTGAGCCAGCATTACGGGCTTTTTCTGCGTAAGCCAGCACTTCATCTTTTTGCATCAGTGCCTGCACATCAAGGCCAGTGTTGTAGCGTGCAGCCTGTGGACAATAAGCACAATCTTCAGGACATCCCCCTGTTTTTATGGATAGTAATGTACATACCTGCACTTCTGCGGTATCCTGGTATTCGCGGTGAATGGTTGCTGCCTGGTAGATCAATTCCAATAATGGTGTCTTGTAGATTTCTGTGATCTCTGCTTTTGTCCAATTTGTTTTCATGATATTTTTTTTTATCGGCTTTAGTTTTTCATGTCATCGTCCCTTGCATTATTTCTCTTCGGGTATCTTTTTAACCGCTTTTTATTTTTAACAGCAGAGAACGAGGGTTAGCTGAGTTTACGCAGAGTGTATTTCTCTGCGTAAACTCCTTTTCTCTTTTCTCTGCGGTTAAGTCTTTTCAATTTTCAGCGTTTACGCTGATAAACGAACTCTGCGTAAACTCTTTTTCTCTTTTCTCTGCGGTTACTTCTTTTTAAAAATAACTCAAATTTGTTTTAGGTGTTATTACCATAAGCGTTTCATACATAAGTTTTATCGTGTCTTCAATATCATGCCTGTGCAGCATTTCCACTGTTGTGTGCATGTAGCGCAAGGGAATGGATATCAAAACGGATGGACAGCCATCATTGGCATAAGCGAATGAATCGGTGTCAGTACCTGTGCTGCGACTTACCGTTTTTAACTGCACATTTATTTTATTTTTTTGCGCCGTTAACTGAACAAGGTCCAGTAATTTATTATGCACCGCTGGTCCATATGCCAGTGACGGACCTTTACCGCAACTGCATTCTCCTTCCATCATTTTATTGATCATAGGTGTAGTACTGTCGTGTGTTACATCAGTAACAATGGCGATGTCGGGTTTTATTCTTCTTGCGATCATTTCTGCACCTCTCAAACCAATTTCTTCCTGCACTGCATTCACAATATATAATCCAAAAGGAAGCTTCTTTTTATTTTCTTTTAAAAGCCTGGCTACTTCTGCAATCATAAAACCTCCGATGCGGTTATCAAATGCACGACCTATAAAATAATTGTAAGCGAGCTCTTCAAATCCATCTTCATAAGTAACTACAGTGCCTACATGAATGCCGAGGGTTTCAATTTCCTTTTTATTTCTTGCGCCGCAATCTAAAAAAAGGTTATCAACTTTGGGTTGCGTTTCCTTATTATCCGGGTTACCCATCCGGGTATGTATTGCAGGCCAGCCAAAGACCGCTTTTACCGGACCCTTTTTTCCATGGATCAAAACCCTTTGTGATGGCGCTATCTGGTGATCAACGCCCCCATTGCGTTTTAAATAGATAAGCCCTTCCGGGGAAATATAATTCACAAACCAGCTTATTTCATCAGCGTGCGCTTCTATAACAACTTTAAAAGCCGCTGAAGGATTTATCACCCCTACAGCGGTGCCATAAGGATCTGTAAAATTTGTATCAACATACGGCTTCAGATAATCGAGCCACAACTTTTGTCCCGCTGTTTCAAAACCTACCGGTGAAGGATTATTGATATAATCTTTAAGAAATTGTAATGCGTTTTCAGTTAAAATTGATTTTGATCTTTTATCTTTTGCCATTTTTAAATTTGTATGCAAAATAAAGAATTATAATGAGCCGATAATAACCAGCGAGGCTTGTAAAAGCATCATACCATCTATACAGGCCAGGTAAACAAAATCAGTGTTGTATTTTTTACTGAATCTTATCATCACAAAAGTAGCAGCAGCTGATAAAAACATTGCATTGAAGTGCACAAAATTTCCATCATTTACTAAGGCAGCAACGGACAGTAAAAGAAAGATAACAAGCAACAAATACGCCAGTGCATACGCTTTTTTAACCCCAATAATAACCGGGATGGTTTGCCTGTTTTCCATTGCATCAATAGCGGTATCCCTAATATCAAACATCAGGCATAAAATGAAAATAAAAATAAAGCGCCGGGCAAATACCAGCAAAAAAGCAAAATGCCATCCCACATATTGCTCTACCGGGAACCACGCGGTTACAATAGCCCAGAGCAAAACGAGTGTAAAGATCTTTAGTATCCCATGATCCTTAATGCGTTTTTTTTGCGCAAAAGGCAATACAGGCACGGAATAGAGTAAAGTGATCAATCCCATAGCTGATAAAAATATAAAATGATGCAAATGAAAAGTGAACAGGCTTATTACAACAAGAATGCATCCTATGGCAATTAAAAAATAATGGACCGGCCGGTTATTTTGTGACCATGCTAATCTTGAAGAATTAATGATAGCCGTTTTTTTAACTGCATAATGCAGGTTGTATTGAACGAGGGTGGCGCCAAATACAAATAAATAAAAACTCAGGGTATTTAAGGGAAGATGCAAAACCAGGTTGGTTTCAATGCACATAGCTACGGTGCACAAACCAATAAAAATACTCCCGTATAAAATAAATTCGTTGATCTTTTTGATCAAAACTTATTGAATTATTGCAATGGCATCAGATACAGCCGTATCACTCAGGTGCTGTGCCTTATCTTTTAAAACAAATTTAAAAACAGCCGTATCATTTTTTCCCGGGCATTTTGGGGGAATATCATTATAATCGAATGTAACGGTAATATCTCCAGCCTGGTTCTTGCCTGATGGAAAATCTGGTAATTTGTATACGGCCGTAAACCGGCTATCTACACATTTAGGTTCAAATTTTAAGATGAATAGGCTATCTGTTAAATCACCCTCGGCATCAGTGAACGATAAGCCAAATCTTATGGTTTCGCCCTGGTGAAGTGTTTTAGTATTAACAGATTTGTAGGTAAGTGATGGTGCGGTTGAAAACTTATCTTTTTTGCACGAGATCAATATCAGTATCAGTATCAGTATGGAAATTAAGAATGTGTAACGCATCTTTGTATATTATTATTCAAATTTAATTATTATTCGCTGAATAACGCTGAGCAAATAAACGGTTGGGAAAATAAGATTTTCAAGGCATCCTTTTATAATTTCGAAAGTTTGGCACTTGAACTTTTTTCTTTTCAGTATGATCACAATATAACTTACCGGGAATATACAGATTCGATAAAAGTTGATCCGGCAAAGGTAAATTCAATTGATAAGATCCCTTTTTTGCCTGTGGCTTTTTTTAAAACGCATCGTATTATCACCACCCCATTTGAGCCGGCAATTATTTTTGAAAGCAGTGGCACCACTGGTTCAGTAAACAGCAGGCATTATGTAAAAAATACGGCCTTGTATAACAAAAGCTTTACCCGCGCATTTGAACTTTTTTATGGCCCCGAAAAAGAATGGTGTATCCTGGCACTATTACCATCCTACCTGGAGCAACAGAATTCATCACTGGTTTTTATGGTTGATGAACTGATAAAGAAAAGCGCTCATCCAATGAGTGGTTTTTATTTAAACGATCACGACAAGCTTTATCACACCCTCCTGCACAATGAAATTCTACAGCAACCTACCCTGCTCATCGGAGTTACCTTTGCCCTTTTAGATTTCGCTGAAAAATATAAAATGAAATTGAAAAATACCGTAATTATGGAAACAGGTGGAATGAAAGGCCGCAGGGAAGAGATGACGCGGCAAGAAGTTCATAAATTATTAAAGGATACACTCAAAGTAAAAGAAGTACATTCTGAATATGGTATGACGGAATTGTTGTCACAAGCTTATTCGCATGGGGATGGATTGTTTAAATGCCCGCCGTGGATGAAAATACTGGTAAGAGAAGTAGATGATCCCCTCTCTGTTAAAAAGGCCTCAATTAAAAAAACCACTGGTTTGATAAATATCATCGACCTGGCTAATATTTATTCCTGCGCTTTTATTGCCACAGATGATATAGGGTGCTTACACAAAAATGATTATTTCGAAGTATTGGGTCGTTCAGATTCATCTGACCTCCGGGGATGCAGCTTACTTGTTAGCAATTAATCAATTAACATTTTTTGTTGGCTTACATTTTTCATTTAGACATACAATTTCTTAACTTCGGAATATTATTTAACAATAAAATCATTTAAAATGAAAAAATTATTATTTCTGTTAGTTCTAACTTTTACGATTGGTATAGCTGCCAATGCGCAGGATAAGGATAAAGTAAAAGCTACCTCAACTGCAGGTCAAAAAATTCACAATACGGTAAGCAGGCATAAACATTATAAAGGTTATAAAACCAAACACATGCATGGTGGCAAGATGCATAAGCATAAAGTAGATATGAAAGAAGGAGAAATGAAAGATAAATAAGATCCTTTTATAAAATTATCAAACCCCATAATTTATTATGGGGTTTTTTATGCATGGCATTTGAATGTGCTAATTTTTTTTTATGAATTATAAATTTTATTTTCTTGTGGTGATAAAAAAAATGACATTCATGAATTGATTTTATTACTTATATATTTAGACAAATAGTTAATGGATGAAATACAACATGCCACATATAACTCTCTACCTGATTCTATTTTTATCAGTTAGCAGCTGTAATATTTTCGGTCCGGGGGAGCAATTGTTTTCGAAAGGCAGGTATACTGTAAGGAAAAAAAATTTGATGAGTTATTACCTTGCATCACCCGATCTTTTTGTGAAAACAGAAAAAGGAGAAGTGAAGATCAACTTAAATCCTTACGGGAAAAAGAGGATAGCACAGGAAAAAATAGTTTCGGTTGAATTAAATGAAATCACAAATGATTCCATTCAAATTATATTTTTTTCAAATGACACATCACATGATTTTAAAACCCAGGTTATCAATCTTAATGTAAAACAGGCTACAGACAGTATCCTTTCAGGCAAATAGGTTTCAGGTTTACATTTAGTTATTTAAAACAGTCTGTCCTTATTAAATAATCGTACATCAGTAATAAAATAAAAATATGGTCCGCATCATCCTAACATTAATACTTTTTTTACTTTCCCTGGTAAACTTTTTCCCGGTACCGAGTAAAGAAACCTGGTATGCAGGAATTGCAGTCCCTGAGTTTCCATGGATATTTATGCTAGCCACCCTGCTCTTACTTCTCTGGAGTTTTTTCTCAACCAAATACAGGATGCCGGGATTAATAATTGGGATTATAACCTTTGTATTATTAAGCACGCCAATTATAAGAGCCTATATGGTTGGCAATGATCTTGACAAACGACTTTCTGAATCTTTTGGTGTTAACAGTAATGACATGAAAGGATTTCACCAGCAAAAACCATTTAGTTTTATACAAATGTTTACGGGAAATGGTGCGAAAAAAATTCCTTTTGCAACTTATCATTATGCCGTACACGAAGGCGTAGAACTTACTTTAAATTTTTCACCTTCATCAATTGGCGGTGTTCGTCCCTGCCTGGTTGTAGTGCATGGCGGATCATGGACAAGAGGCGACAATAGTGAGATCGCCGCTGTTAATAATTATTTTGCAAATGCAGGTTACCAGGTAGCTACCATTAATTACAGACTGGCTCCTAAGTTTCACAGCCCGGCGCCACAGGAGGATGTACATGCAGCATTTTCGTGGTTGCGAAACCATGCCGGCGAATTAAAGATCGATACAAATAATTTTGTTTTATTGGGCAGATCAGCTGGTGCGCAGATCGTTCTTACAATGGCTTATACCGGGAATGAAAATGGTGTAAAAGGTGTTGCGGCTTTTTATGGCCCCAATGATATGTTATGGTCGTATGATCACCCTGATAATATGCTGATAATGGATTCCAGGCAGGTGCAGCGTGATTTTTTAGGCGGTACCCCATCAGAAGTTCCGGATAGATATTTAGCAGAATCTCCCTTGCTGTATGTAACACCACAAACTGTTCCCACGCTTTTGGTTCATGGCAAAGTTGATGCGCATGTGTATTATGAACAAAGCGTGCGGCTTGCAAAAAAACTGGATGAAAATAAAGTAAAGAACCTGTTGCTTACTATCCCGTGGGGCACGCATGGTTGTGAATATAATTTGAACGGTCCAGCCGGCCAGTTATCAATGTATACTGTTGAACGTTTTTTTTATGCAGAAACACAAATGGTAAAATGAAGCGCCCAATATATACAGCTTTGATAAAAAATAAAAAAGGGAATCAATTTACTGATCCCCTTTTTTATTATGAATATATTTTTATTTAGTTATTCAAAGTAACTTTCAGAATTTGTCCCGGACCCAGAATCGGCGGGCCAAATCCTTTGTTGGAAACATACAAATTACCATCTGGTCCCATCGTCATACCCGTGGGCAGAGAAAGGCCTGTGGCAATCGTTACTTTATTACCGTTAGGTTCGATCCTAACGATCTGGCCTAATCCTGGAAGGGGATTTGGTGAAAAGGCAACTACTGTATTTTCTAATACATAAAGCCTGTCGCGTTGATCAAAAGCTAGTCCCAGTATGGTTGTAAGGCCTGTTGCCCAATCCTTCACCTGGCCGCCTGGATTGATCTTCAAAATTTTTGAGCTACCCTCAACAATTGGAAAAGGATGCAAATTGCCAACGAAAAAATTACCATGATATGCCATTGCAGTTGGAACGATATGTCCCTGGCTTGCAGAAATATCAACTACCCTTGTGATATCACCGCCGGTTGTTACTTTAATAAGATCACCATGATTTGGTTCTATAACATAAAGATCTCCCTTTACATTCACCATACTGTAGGGTGTGCCATCCGGTTCAAAATCATCTTCCTCAGGATTTTTTACCGGATGATTCTGTAACCATGAGCTCAGGTTGGCAACAGTTGACCAAGACCCATTTTGATTTACTTTAATAACCTGGTTTGGCACTGAAGGAACGCCATGCGAACATCCTCCACCTGCAATTACTGCATACAAAGTGTTACCCACAAAAGCAACATCTGCTACACCTTCAGCATCTCCTCCAATAATTTCATTTGCCCTGCTGGTAGGTAACTGATCGGTAATAGTAGTGCGTACGCCGCCGGGCGTTATCATTGAAATACGGGCCCCGGTTGGGCTACCCATGTATGGGCCAATAGGGAAAGGCACCTGCTCGCAACCGAACATAGTACTTGAAGTAGGGCCACCATTGCCCGCTTCTGCCACATACAGATTCCCATTAGGACCAAATTCCAGTCCACGCGGGCTTATTAGCCCCTCATAATAAACTGAAACAGTTGCAGGTTGCGCATCACCTTTTTTTACAGAACTGTTCTCTGTATTAAAAGGAAGATCACTTTTTGAAGTTTCTTTTTTACAGGCGGTAAAAAGAAAAATAATGAAAATGGGAAATAAAAATACTTTTTTAAAATACATGTTTTTTACCCGGCCATGCGGATCGTGTTTAAATGATGTTTGCATAAAAAAATTTTTAATGAAGGAAATAATGCGGATATGCAGACTTGATTCGTGTGGGAGGAGGGGTAAAATAATAATGGGTAGCGGATTTGCCAGGATTATACGATGAGACTAAACTAAAAAATAATTTTATAATAACCAATACCTTTTTAGTAAGTGGGCGGTATTTATGTGTGAAAGCTGGATATCAGCTATTAGCGTTAGAATAAATTGCAGGTTTGAAGCTTCAATAAACGTTATTTGCGCCAATGCATTTCTAGTTAAGCTTTCCCGTACTGGCGCAGATATGCAGCAAAGGTAAGTGGCGTTGGCGTATCTGTGCCAATGAATAGCGATTGCCATATTACAAAGTCATTTCTTATATTTATTAATGAGCAGGAAATATAAGTTTGCTGATAATGATAAAATATATTTTGTAAGCTTTGCCGTTACCAACTGGATTGATCTTTTCATTCGAAATGAATACAGAGAAGAAATTTGCAAGGTATAAGATACTGCCAGGCTGATAAGGATCTTGAATTATATGGATGGTGTATCATGACGAGCCATGTGCATCTTATTATAGGTACAAAAGGAAATCCATTGCAAAATATAATGCGAGATTTGAAGCGACATACGTCTGAAGTATTGCATAAAAGCATTCAAAATAATTCTATTGAAAGCAAACGAGAATGGATGTTATGGATGTTATGGATGATGGAAGGGGCTGCAAAGAAAAACAATAATGCGGCAAAGTTTCAATTGTGGCAACCTGAAAGCCATCCGGTACAATTAATCAATAATAAAATGGCACATCAAAAATTAGATTATATACATTACAATCCCGTTAAAGCAGGTTTTGTTACAAAAGCAGAAGAATGGAAATACAGCAACGCAATTGACTATGATGGAGGTAAAGGACTTTTAGAAATTATAAAGCTGGACACATTAATTGTATAATGTACTTTCAAGGCACAGATACACAGCCGCACAAAAGCCATGCTGCATATCTGCGCCAGTGTGGGCTAAAATACAGATTAATTATAAAACAAAAATGTCATCCTTCGCCTTATCTCTTATCATAGTTGGTAGCAAAGCAGTACACGGCGGGGTTTCTAAAATAGAATTTAGATTAGATTTGATCTCAACAAGAAAATTATAACTTAGTAATAAAAATAGCAATGGCAAAAGAACAAGGAACAAAAGAAAATCCCTGGTTACTTAAAACACCACCTCTATCTTCCGACTTTACCATGCATAAAGACCTTAAAGATGGTAAAGACATTTTAGTTTGCACAGTTGGTAAAACTATTTTGCATTACGACTACCAGTGTCTTTCGGATCTTCAAACCATGCTGAAGAAACATGGCGATTGGATAGAACTTGGGAGTGCAGATGAACAAAAACCTGCAAAAGAAAACACTGTTGAAGCATGGGGACGTTCAGAAAAAAATCCTGTTGGTGGGTGGTATGGTTTGAAGAAAGGATTACGCGGCCGTTTCGGAATGTATATTCCTCCCTTAATGGAAAAACTTGGTCTTGCAGAAGTAACACATGATCCTAAAGGAAATAAAATGCGTGCAAAATAGTTTTGTTCCAAAATCAATACAGGATCCAGAACCAATACCATACAGACTTATCTAACAATCATTCGTGCCCGGGACTGGATTCGAACCAGCACATCCTTGCGAACGCTGCCACCTGAAGGCAGTGCGTCTACCAATTTCGCCACCCGGGCTTTTGAATTAGGAATTAATAATTAGTAATTAGTAATTCTGGAAATCTTTTCGTTTTGCAAATATAAGCGCTTATAAATTTTTTAAAATTAAGGTTTTACACGCTCACATTAAAATCGCGCAAAGCATCATTCAGACTCGTTTTAGTATCAGTGCTTTCTTTTCGTTTACCAATGATCAGGGCGCAACTTACATTGTATTCACCGGCAGGGAATTTTTTTAAATAACTCCCGGGGATAACAACACTTCGCAGCGGAACATTTCCCTTGTACTCAACAGGTGTCGCACCACTAACATCTATGATTTTGGTGGATTGTGTTAACACTACGTTAGCCCCCAGCACTGCCTCCTTTTCAACCCGCACCCCTTCTACAACAATACACCTGCTGCCAATAAAACAGCCATCTTCTATGATCACCGGGCTCGCTTGCAAAGGCTCCAGTACACCTCCAATACCGACGCCCCCACTCAGGTGTACATGCTTACCAATTTGCGCGCAGCTGCCTACCGTAGCCCAGGTATCCACCATGGTACCCTCATCTATATAAGCGCCAATATTCACATAGCTTGGCATGAGCACCACGTTGCGTGCGAGGTAAGCGCCATACCTTGCCACGGCATGTGGTACGGCTCTTACCCCCAGCTCCTTGTAATTCTTTTTCAACTTCATTTTATCATAGAATTCAAAGGGTGGCAATACATACGTTTCCATTTGCTGCACCGAAAAATACATGAGAATGGCCTGCTTAACCCACTCATTCACCTGCCAGGCGCCACCACTAACGGGTACGGCTGTACGTAATCTCCCTTTGTCAACTTCTTCAATTACGTTTTTAACAGCATCTGAATAGACTGTGTCTTTTAACAGTTCTTTTTCATTCCAGGCCGCTTCTATCAATTGTCTCAATTCCATTGTTGAAATTTTTACAAACTTAATATCTTACCCCAACAATGGAAAATGAATTAATTAACTTTGTAAGCCATGCACAAAATACTCATCATCCAAACTGCATTTATTGGTGATGTGGTATTGGCCACGGCGATGATAGAGAAGCTGCACCAGTATTTCCCTGGAGCTCAAATCGATTTTTTAGTACGAAAAGGCAATGAAGGATTGCTGCAGGATCATCCCTATTTGAATGAAGTGCTGGTGTGGGATAAAAAACAAAAAAAAACTTTTCATCTTTTTCAGTTACTCAGGGTGATCCGAGCGAAAAAATATGATAAGGTCATTAACCTGCAACGC
>JACDBU010000184.1 GCA_013694745.1 Chitinophagaceae bacterium | reverse complement strand
GACTGCACCTACCTGGATGAAAACAAATAAAAGCGGTTATGGTGGCAAGCTTGATCCAATTTATTATTCAGTTTACGCTGATTACCTTGTAAAATATGTAAAGGCAATGAAGACTGAAGGAATCACTATTGATGCCATCACTCCGCAAAATGAGCCATTAAATGCCTTCAATAATCCAAGCATGGAGATGACTGCAACTGAGCAGACGGAATTTATAAAAAAATATTTAGGCCCAAAATTTATGGCTGCAAGTCTTACTACAAAAATCATTATTTATGATCATAATGCTGATCATCCTGAATATCCCATTACCGTTTTAAATGATGCTGCTGCAAGGCAATATGTTGATGGCTCTGCCTTTCATTTATATGCAGGCCCCATTAGTGCACTCAGTTCTGTACATGCAGCTTATCCTGATAAAAATATTTATTTTACTGAACAATTCACTTCATCCACAGGCTCATTCAGTGGGGATCTTGCCTGGCATTTTCGTAATCTTATAATTGGTGCACCGCGCAACTGGAGTCGCAATGTACTGGAATGGAACCTGGCAAGTGATCCTAATTATAATCCACATTTAACGGGCGGCTGTAGTGATTGCAAAGGTGCGCTCACATTGAATGGCGATAATATTACACGGAATGTTTCTTACTATATTATTGGCCATGCTTCTAAGTTTGTACCACCGGGCTCTGTTCGCGTAGAAAGTAATGTGCCTGGTAATTTGCAAAATGTAGCTTATGTAACTCCTTCAGGAAAAAAAGTTTTAATTGTTTTGAATGATTCAAATACATCTCAAGCCTTTAATATAATGTTTAAGGGAAAACTGGTAACTACAACTTTAGATGCAGGTGCTGTTGGCACGTATACATGGTAACAAAATTTTAAGCAGAATACATTTAATTATGATCGCTTTTTTGAAGATTGCATTAAGCATCTATTTCCTTTTTGTATTGAATGCAGCTTTTACCCAAAACATTGCAGGCACAAAAAAAATAAAGATCATCAAAAAAGATGAGGGCTTTATTTTATTGAGGGGAAATAAGCCTTATTTTATCAAAGGCGCAGGCGGCACCAGTTATACAGACCGGTTGGTTAAATATGGAGGTAATTCTATACGAACCTGGGATACAGAAAATGGAGAAGAAGTTCTAAATAAAGCAAATACATTGGGCTTAACAGTTACTATGGGATTAGATGTAGCCCGCGAACGCCATGGTTTTAATTATGATGATCCCACTGCTGTAAAAAAACAGTTAGAAAAATTACGCCTAGAAGTGCGCAAGTATAAAAATTATCCTGCTTTATTAATTTGGGGCATCGGCAATGAACTTAACCTTGAATATAAAAATCCAGAAGTTTGGGATGCTGTAAATGATATTGCAAAAATGATTCACGAAGAGGATCCAAATCATCCAGTAACCACCATGTTAGCAGGTATCAACAAAAAAGAAATTGATTTCATAAAAGATAAATGCCCACAACTTGATCTTCTTTCGGTGCAAGTTTATGGGGGATTGGCAAGTGTACCGCAACAACTTCGGTCTGCCGGATGGGACGGACCTTATATGGTAACAGAATGGGGACCAACAGGGCATTGGGAAAGTATGCAAACACCCTGGAAAGCATCCATAGAAGAAACAAGCAGCCAAAAAGCAGCCGTATATAAAAGCCGTTATGAGGCATCTATAAAACAAGATATACATTGTATAGGTTCGTATGTTTTTTTATGGGGACAAAAGCAGGAAAGAACACCTACATGGTATGGATTATTTACAGAGAAAGGAGAAGAATCGGAAGTGGTGGATGTAATGCAATATTTATGGACCGCCAAATGGCCAAAAAACAGGGCGCCTCATGTTGATTCTTTATTATTAAATAATAAAAAAGCAAGCGATATTATTTATCTGCAGTCGGGAAGTAATTATCCTGTGCAGGTTTTTGCAAATGATCCAAATAATGATAAGTTGACTGAACGGTGGGAATTGTTGCCTGAAAGCACTGATATTAAAAATGGAGGTGATAGTGAGTCACGTCCTGAAATCATTGCTGAATCAATAAAGTATACTAATTTTAATAATGCAATTCTAAAAACACCACAAAAGGAGGGCGCATACCGTTTATTCTTATACATCAGTGATGGGCATAACAAAGTGGCTACCGCCAATATTCCCTTTTATGTAAATAACAAATAATCAAATTTTCAAAAGCCTGAATGTTATGCAAGTTCATCATAAAAAATATTTTTATTGGTTTTTCACTAATTGTTCTTTAAACGTCATTCAAAAAAAACAGCCTCCAATGCAAGAATTAATTTAACACAAGCATGAAAACAGTTTACAGGATATGCTTTTTTTTATTCTTTTCATTCTGCGTTAATCAAGGATATACACAGTCATGCCAGGGCAGTTTGGGCGACCCGATCGTAAACATAACTTTTGGAAGTGGCTCCAATCCAGGCGGCCAATTATCTTCCACTTTAACAACATACGCGTATCAGCAAGCTGATTGTCCTAATGACGGATATTATACGATTAGAAATAATACGGTAAGTTGTTACAGCAACACATGGCAAACAATAAACGCTGACCATACCGGTGACCCCGGTGGATATTTCATGTTGATGAATGCAACGCTACAGCCAGGGGCATTTTACGAGGAGACAGTTACAGGACTTTGCGGAAATACCACTTACGAGTTTGCAGCCTGGATAATTAATATACTTTTGCAATCATCCTGCGGTGCTGCAGGTATCCAGCCTAATATCACTTTTAGTATTGAAAAAACGGATGGTACAATATTACAATCTTATAACACAGGCAATATTCCAGCAACAGCAAATCCAACCTGGAAACAATATGGATTTTTTTTTACAACCCCTGCCGGCGTCTCAGATATTGTATTTCGAATGGTTAACAATGCACCAGGAGGTTGTGGAAATGACCTGGCCATGGATGATATTACTATCAGGCCGTGCGGCCCATTGATTACAGGTTTTATCGATGGCCTTCCTGATATGGACACATCTTTTTGCGCGGGGGTACAACAACAGTTTGTTGTAAGTTGCAACACCTCAGGCGGATTTATTAATCCAAATTTTCAATGGCAATCCCGTGATCCTTTAAATACAAACTGGACAGATATACCCGGGGCAAATTCAAATAGGATCATCAAATTAATTAATGCCAATACGCCACCTGGCACATACCAGCTCCGATTGGCGATCGCAGGATCGGGAAATTTAAATTCGATTCAATGCCGGGTATATTCCCAGCCATTTACGTTCATAATAAAGACTAACCCCGTAACAACCGCTAACAATAATGGACCGGTTTGTGAAGGTGGTATGGTAACACTTATTGCAACGGGTGGTTTACAATATTCCTGGAATGGCCCAAACGGGTATACTGCTTTCGGCTCACCGTTACAGTTAGGTAGTGTTTCTCTTAACCAGGCAGGAAAATATTTATTAACCGCTACCAATTCTAATGGCTGTATGCACAAAGATTCCACAACACTTATTATTAATCCATCACCTTCAGCTACTACTTCATTGGCAAATGCAACTATTTGTGCGGGAGATAGTATTCAACTGGCAGCTGGAGGAGGCACAACCTATCTATGGAGCCCTTCCAGGGGCCTGTCGGGTACGAATCTGTCTAATCCAAAAGCATCACCGGCCAAGACCACTGCTTACATTGTAAAGGTATCCAATCAATTTGCCTGTTCAGATACAGCCGGCACAATTGTGAACGTTATACAAAGACCCTTTGCAACTGCAGGTCCTGATAAGTCGATCCTTAAAGGCCAATCAGTTCAATTGGGTGGTGTTTTACAGGGTCAGCAAAATTTCTCGTGGTCACCACCGCTTTATATAAATGATATCCATGCCGAACATCCTATCGTTACTCCGCCGGCCGATATGGTGTATATTTTAAATGTTGCACCGGGGTTTGGTTGTGGCTCTTCATCCGATTCGGTGTTGGTTAAAGTGTATAATGATATTTATATTCCAAATGCTTTTTCGCCTAACGGGGATGGCTTAAATGATACATGGAGTATTCCCGGCCTGGATAATTTTAATGGATATGAGCTGCGTGTCTACAATCGTTATGGCCAGGTGGTTTTTCAAAATAAAATTGCCGGCCAGAAATGGGATGGTACATTCAAATCAAAACTATTGCCGATAGGGGCTTATTGTTATATCCTGGATCTTAAACAGGGAAGAAAAATTTTGAAAGGCATTGTTTATATAGTGCGATAAATTATAGCTTTTATATTTTATCAAAACCAACCCGGTAGCACCACCCGTGCATTTTTGAGGTTAGAGAAACTGGGATAATGATTTGATCAGGAATTAACGTCTCTGCGGGGTTTTCATTTTCATAAAAAAATCACGAATAAAAATTGGCTTACGAAAATGCAACCATGGTGCTTGCAGAGAGTTGAAATTATATTTACTGTTCTTCCTAGCTTTAGCAGGATGGCTATAAAATATAAGCATTTTGTTATACAACCGGGTTTCACGCAACCGGTTTTCTATGGATAAAAAATTCGGTTAAAACTCAGATGGGAAGTAAGTTAAAACAGGAATTAAAAATTATTAGACAGAATGAATGAAGAAACGCATTATCAAAAGAATGCAAAAAGGTTATTATTTATTGACAGGGATGGGACGTTGATCAAAGAAGCGCCACCGGATTACCAGGTAGATTCTTTTGCCAAACTTGCATTTTATCCCCACGTATTTGAATTCATGAATAAAATTGCCGGGGAATGTAATTATGAATTAGTAATGGTGAGCAACCAGGATGGCTTAGGCACTTCTTCCTTCCCGGAAACTTCCTTCTGGCCGGTACAAAATTTTATTATTGAAAGCCTGGAAAATGAAAACATACATTTCAATGCTGTTCATTTTGACAGAACTTTTCCTGAAGATCATGCGCCTACAAGAAAACCTGGTATTGGCATGTTTACCGATTATCTCAATAACCAACTGTACGACCTGGCAAATTCTTTTGTGATCGGCGACCGTGTAACAGATATGCAATTGGCAAAGAACCTGGGTTGTAAAGGAATATGGCTTAATAATAATTCATCTCTTGGGGCTACTGAAATAAAAGATACAATTGAAGTTATAAAATCTTTCATCGTATTAGAAACAAAAACCTGGAAGGATATTTACGAATTTTTGAAAATTATTCCAACGGTTTAACAAGACCTTTTTCTTATACAGTAGAAAAATTACTGCTTTAGTTTTTTACTAACACCCTAATTAATCTCTTAACCTTCATTAACATTAAAGAAACTTCGGTTAACCCATTTTACGGCTTTGTAAGAATATTTTCGTAATTATAAAATATAATTATGCGAAAGCTTTACTTTTTAGTGCCTTTCTTCATTTGTTTTTTCTGTAATACTTATTCACAAAAAACCGGGAGTGTAAAAGGTATTACCCTTGATGTACTTTCCAAACAACCTGTAGGCAGTACAACGATAACGATTTTGCAAAAGAAAGATTCATCGCTTGTTTCTTTTACAATGGCTGATAATAAAGGCAGGTTCGAACTCACGGATCTGCCAAAAGGTGAATACAGGCTCCTTATCACACACGTAAATTATCACAGCAATTACCAATACTTTACGATCAGTGAGGATAAGAAAAATATTGATCTTGGTGATATTGGTTTAACCGACAAAACAAAAGTTCTTAATGAAGTAGTTGTAACAAGTGAAGTGCCACCAGTAACACTTATCGATGACACCATTCAATATAATGCCGGATCATTTAAAACATTACCCAATGCAAACGTTGAATCTTTATTGAAAAAGGTTGAGAAGGATGGTACAGTAAAAGCACAGGGGGAAAAAGTGCAAAAGGTTTTGGTGGATGGAAAAGAATTCTTTGGCAATGATCCCAAGATCGCAACTAAAAACCTGCCTGCAGATGCCTTTTCCCGTGGTTCGTGTCTCACGAAACACTTAATAATTTGCTACATTTATTTCGTGAATACGCAAATAAGAAAATCTTCTACAGCAATAAATACAATATATTTTTGGACAGCAACAATTCACAACTGGTTACCATTGCTGGAACCGGAAGAGAATAAAAAGGTACTTCTAAGTTCTTTAAAGAAATTGTCTGACGACAATTTAATAAGCGTCTATGCATTTGTTCTTATGCCAAATCATATTCAATTGTTATGGTCGCAGGATGGCATGAATGGAAAAGAAACACCGAAAGGAAGTTTATTAAAATACACTGCTCATATTTTTCTTAAATATTTAAAAGCTGCTGAAAAAGATGAATTGTATAGAGTAAAGTCGTTAAATAAGAAACATGAAATATGGCAGAGAGACTCGTTAGGTATTGAGATATACAATAGGGCTATTGCGCAACAAAAATTAAATTATATTCACTTCAACCCCGTAAGTGGAAAATGGCAATTATCAAATAATGATATAGATTATTACTATTCGTCAGCGAAGTTTTATGAAACAGGAATAGATGAATTTGGTTTTCTAAAAAATATATTTGAAACTATTTAAAATGTTTCGTGAGACACGAACCACGGTCTGGAGAAATTATAAAGCTGGACACATTAATTGTATAATGTACCTTTCAAGGCTCAGATACACAGCCGCACAAAAGCTGGCTGAATATCTGCGCAAGTGGGGGTAATATGACTCCCTTTTTCCGTGGTTCGTGTCTCACGAAACAACTTTTACCTTTGTTCGAGTCTCACGAAACACTTAATAAATTGTTACATTTATTTTGTGAATACGCAAATAAGAAAATCTTCTTCGGCAATAAATTAAGATATATTTTTGGACAGCAACAATTCACAACTGGTTACCATTTGCTGGAACCGGGAGAGAATAAAAAAGTACTTCTAAGTTCCTTTTTCCGTGGTTCGGGTCTCACGAAACACTAATT
>JACDBU010000169.1 GCA_013694745.1 Chitinophagaceae bacterium | reverse complement strand
GTTCATCACTTTTGCATTCGTTCCACCAGCCATATTGCCCGCTGAACATTGCCGCAATAAATATTTCATTTATGGGTGTATAAAATTGCAGGTAAGGATATCTTTTTGCAAATGCCTCTGCATATTCAGCAAAATAATGCGGCCAGTCAGTGTTTTGAAAATTGCCGATCCAATCCGGAACTCCAAAATGGCAAAGATCTACTAACGGAATAATTCCTTTCTCCTTCATCTCATTAAAAACTTCATCACTAAATGTCCAGTCGTATTTACCCGGACCCTGATGTACACTGTAATAGGGCGTTCCATAACGCAGATGCTCAATACCCATTTCTTTCACCAGTCTAAAATCATCTTTCCAATATTTATAATGACCGGTTTTTTCCATTTCATCTACCCGTTTTATTTTTCCATCGGGCAGTGTAATTGTTGGGTAGCTGTTTTCAATACCGGTGGCAAACATGAATTTGTTTGTGCTCATTCAGTAATTTTTTTATCAAAAAATAATTGAAGTATTTAAGCAATGAAAGTTACAAATTACAACAACGAAGTGAATATGTTTTATAGTTTGTTGGTAATATAATTTTAAAAAATATTTTTATTTACCAGCAACATTTTTTCATGGCATCATCGTTGTGTATTCTAAGATTGCGCCAAATAATTTTTAAGCTGCAATGTTTAGATTTTCCTGATAGGGTGTTTGTCGTTTTATTATTGCGAACATTCTGTCTACCAGTTTTTTTCTGATAATGTTTAGTGTGCCTATTTTACTTTTTCCTTCTGCCACTCTTCTTTGATAATATTGTTTTAGTTCCTGGTTATGTTGTATGGCTACAGAGGCTGCAAGATTAAGCAAGCGCTTTGCTTTTTTATTGGCAAAATGACTTACCCGGCTTTTGCCTCTGATGCTTGTTCCGCTGGTATGCTCAAAGGGTACCAGACCTGCATAGCAATTAAATTTACTGCTGTGGGTAAACTTTGTAAAGTTATCTGTACAGGCCAGCATGTAGGCTGCTATTACAAAGCCTATCCCTTTAATGGTTACCAGCAGATCATAATTTTTTTGCAGCTCTGCATGCTGCTTTATTAATTGTTTCATTGCTTTTTCTACCTGCTTTATATCTTCTGTGAGTTCCTTAATTTTTCTTTTTTGTATTTTATTTTGAAGATGACTTTTTGCGTACTTCCTGGTAGCATTCTGCTCCTTTACCCGTGCTTTATATCCGCTTCTATCCCTTACCAGCTTATCTCTCAGGCTGATAAAATCTTTAAGCTCTGTTATCACTGCCGCAGGTATTTTCTCCGCTTTTAGATCTTCCTTTCTAAGCCATCCATACAAACTGATCATCATTGCATCTGTCTTATCATTCTTACCTCTTACCAAACCTGAAGAACGCTTTATCTCCAAAGCATTTACTTTGGTATAAACTATCTTCTGAGCTTGTAAAAACAACTCAAACTGATAAGAGTAATAACCTGTGTGTTCCATTACTACATGCAGCTCTTCTTTAGTTCCAAAACTCAAAGCCCAGGTAAGCCACTGTTTAAAACCTTTGGATGTATTAGCAACCCTGCAATGAGCCTGTGCAGTTTTGATAGCATTATCCAAACTTAATTTAGATACATCTGTACCAATAATTACTTTGTTTTGCATAATTTTGTTTTACAGATTAATAAAAATGTTGTCTGTCTCTAAGACCTTTAATAGTCATTCAAGGACTAATATTCTAAAGAGAGCACAGTCAACGGTTGTAGATGAGGAGGTGGAGACCAATACACAAGCAGGGCCTTAAAACCCGGTCACTCCGTAGGTTCACTCTACCTCTTTCATCTACAAATTTTATCATCTAAACATTATCTTCAAAGAACTATTTTAAAAAAACAAATCTAAAGGTCACTCACTTGTATTGCAGAATCAATATGCATCTTTTATTGAAGCGATTATGTTTCGTGAGGACACGAACCACGGCAAGGTTTTCCATTACCTCATCCTTCTCCACGAAATCAAAATTGGGTAATGATAAATCCCTGGTTTATGGAGGAGGTTATTCCGGAATTGAGAAAGAGAATAAGTGAGATGTTAAAGTGAGTTAAAACGTATTACCGTGATATAGAAAAAATATAAATGAAAAATCTTGCAATAACTTTAGAGAGTCAGTAAAAATATTCCGAGCTACCGAAGTATAATCAAGATTTATAAAGAAGGCACTGTAAAAAGCAAAAAAAATTTGAACATGAATACAATGACCACACTTTCCGAGATTACTAATTTATTAAAAGAAAGAGGGTATACTTTTGATTTCAATTTAAAAGAAAATTGCCTTGAATGTGGCGGC
>JACDBU010000158.1 GCA_013694745.1 Chitinophagaceae bacterium | reverse complement strand
TTCTTGAACATGATGATGCCAACCGTGCTTTGATGGGTTCAAACATGCAACGGCAGGCAGTTCCATTGATTCGTCCGCAGGTTCCAATAGTTGGTACAGGCCTCGAAGCAAAAGCCGCCCGTGATGCAAGGATCCAGATCCATTCTGAAGGAGACGGTGTGGTTGAATTTGTAGATGCAAATGAAATTCATGTTCGCTACAACAGGAATCCAACACAAAAACTCGTAAGCTTTGAAGAAGATTTAATTATTTACAAGCTTACAAAATTTATAAAAACAAACCAGGCAACCTGTATCAATCTTCGTCCTGCTGTTAAAAAAGGACAGGCAGTAAAAGAAGGTGATTTCTTAACGGAAGGATATGCAACCAAAGACGGAGAACTGGCACTGGGGCGTAATCTTAAAGTGGCCTTCATGCCATGGAAAGGTTACAACTTTGAAGATGCTATTGTAATAAGTGAGAAGGTTGTTAAAGAAGATCTGTTCACTTCAATTCACATCGATGAATTTGAACTGGAGGTTCGTGATACAAAACTTGGAGAAGAAGAACTTACACCAGACATCCCGAACGTAAGTGAAGAAGCTACAAAAGATCTTGATCAGAATGGTGTGATAAGAATTGGTGCCCATGTAAAAGAAGGTGATATCATCATTGGTAAAATAACACCAAAAGGTGAGAGCGATCCTACACCGGAAGAAAAACTTTTGCGTGCGATCTTTGGTGATAAAGCCGGTGATGCAAAAGATGCTTCTTTAAAAGCGCCGAGCGGAACAGAAGGTGTGGTAATTGATAAAAAATTATTTCAACGCGCCAAGAAAGATAAGAATGGTAAAGTAAGAGAAAAAGCATCTCTTGAAAAGATAGAAAAAACGCATGAGAAAAATGAAGCAGATCTTTTAGAAGTACTGATAGGTAAGCTCCTGGCTTTATTGAAAGATAAAACCTCTGCTGGTATCAGTAATAATTTTGGTGAAGCACTTATCGGTAAAGGCTCAAAGATCAATGCAAAAAATTTGCAGGGTATCGATTACCAGAACGTGAATCCATTGGGTTGGAGCGGTGATGCAAAAACGGATGACCTCATCAATACTTTGCTGCACAACTACAACATCAAATTCAACGAAGAGTTAGGAAGATATAAGAGAGAGAAATTTAATATTTCAATCGGTGATGAATTACCGGCAGGTGTTTTAAAACTTGCTAAGGTTTATCTCGCTGTTAAGCGTAAACTTAAAGTGGGAGATAAGATGGCCGGACGTCATGGAAACAAAGGTATTGTTGCGAAGATCGTTCGCCAGGAAGATATGCCATTCCTTGAAGATGGAACGCCAGTGGATATCGTGTTGAATCCATTAGGTGTGCCGAGCAGGATGAACCTCGGACAGATTTATGAAACTGTACTTGGATGGGCTGGTGAGAAACTGGATTGCAAATTCGCCACGCCGATATTTGATGGTGCTTCTGTTGATGAAATAGCAGAGCAGGTTGCAAAAGCAGGACTTCCATTATTCGGTCATACTTATTTGTATGATGGAGAAACAGGAGACCGCTTTGATCAGAAAGCAACCGTAGGAATCATTTATGTAATTAAGTTACACCACATGGTTGATGATAAAATGCATGCCCGTTCAATTGGTCCATACAGTTTGATCACTCAACAACCGCTTGGTGGTAAGGCCCAGTTTGGCGGACAAAGATTTGGTGAGATGGAAGTATGGGCTTTGGAAGCATACGGTGCATCGAATATTTTACAGGAATTGCTAACATTGAAATCGGATGATATCATTGGAAGGGCTAAGACATACGAGGCGATCGTTAAAGGTGACAATATTCCACGACCAGGTGTTCCTGAATCATTCAATGTATTGGTGCACGAATTAAGAGGTTTGGGATTGGATTTAAAGTTTGAATAACCTCTACCGCGGAGAATAAGAGAAGCAGAGGTTACGCAGAGATTGCATTTTACTCTGCCAAAACTCTTTAACTCATTTCTCAGCGGTAAAAAAAAACTTGAGAACTGCCTATACCGCGGAGAACCAGAGAAGCAGAGGTTATGCAGAGATTGAATTTTACTCCGCGAGAACTCTATTAACTCATTTCTCTGCGGTAAAAAAAAATTGTTGAATGCCTATCGGGAGGTAACAAAAAAAATTAAAACAAAGAATTAAGAAACTGAATATGCAAAAAAAAGAAAATCGTCCACGTTCAACGTTTTCTCAGATCACCATTGGTTTGGCTTCACCGGATTCTATTTTAGAAAGATCTTACGGCGAAGTACTAAAGCCTGAAACCATCAACTACCGTACTTATAAACCTGAAAGAGATGGTTTGTTTTGCGAAAGGATTTTTGGGCCGGTAAAAGATTACGAATGTGCATGTGGAAAGTATAAGCGTATACGTTATAAGGGTATTGTGTGCGACCGTTGCGGGGTTGAGGTTACAGAAAAAAAAGTACGACGTGAAAGAATGGGTCACATCAAATTGGTTGTGCCTGTAGTTCACATCTGGTATTTTAAATCGTTGCCAAATAAGATCGGTTACCTGCTCGGTATGAGCTCTAAGAAATTAGAGACCATAGTATACTATGAAAGATTTGTGGTGATACAATCTGGTATCCGTGCTGATAAAGGACAAAATTATTCTGATCTTTTAACAGAAGAAGAATACCTGGATATTTTGGATACCCTTCCAAAAGATAACCAGCACCTTCCTGATGAAGATCCTGATAAATTTATTGCCAAGATGGGTGCAGAAGCTGTACATGATATGTTACAGCGCATCGATCTTGATCAATTATCTTTTGATTTAAGAAATGCCGCCGCA
This sequence comes from Chitinophagaceae bacterium, assembly GCA_013694745.1. Taxonomy (GTDB): domain Bacteria; phylum Bacteroidota; class Bacteroidia; order Chitinophagales; family Chitinophagaceae; genus Ginsengibacter. The sequence goes on along the minus strand of JACDBU010000158.1, from coordinate 26,467 downwards.
AACGAAACTTCGCAACAGCGTAAAGCAGATGCCTTAAAGCGTTTGAGTGTTGTGGAAAGTTTCCGTGATGCCAATACTAGAATTAACAACCGTCCGGAGTGGATGGTAATGCAATATATTCCGGTAATTCCGCCGGAGCTTCGCCCGCTGGTACCCCTGGATGGTGGCCGTTTTGCATCATCTGATCTGAATGATCTTTACCGTCGTGTTATCATTCGTAACAACCGTTTAAAAAGATTGTTGGAGATCAAAGCACCTGAAGTAATTCTTAGAAATGAGAAGCGTATGCTGCAGGAAGCAATTGATTCTTTATTTGATAACTCACGCAAATCAAATGCTGTAAAAGCCGAAGGCGGAAGAGCATTGAAATCTTTGAGTGATGTACTGAAAGGAAAGCAGGGACGTTTTCGCCAGAACCTGTTGGGTAAGCGTGTTGATTACTCCGGCCGTTCTGTAATTGTTGTTGGACCAGAATTAAAAATGCACGAATGTGGTTTGCCGAAAGATATGGCGGCAGAATTGTTCAAGCCATTTATCATTCGCAAACTTATTGAAAGAGGAATTGTAAAAACAGTAAAGAGTGCCCGCAAGCTGGTAGATAAAAAAGAAGCCATCATCTGGGATATTCTTGAAAATATTTTGAAAGGTCATCCTGTAATGTTGAACAGGGCTCCTACGCTACACCGGCTGTCAATACAGGCTTTCCAGCCAAAATTGATCGAAGGTAAAGCGATCCAGTTGCACCCGTTGGTAACTACAGCCTTCAATGCGGATTTTGATGGTGACCAGATGGCCGTGCACGTTCCATTGAGCAATGCTGCTGTACTGGAAGCACAAGTGTTGATGTTGTCATCACACAACATTTTAAACCCACAGAATGGTACGCCGATAACCCTTCCTTCACAGGACATGGTTTTGGGATTATATTATATCACCAAAGGAAAAAAATCTACGCCGGAACTAAAAGTAAAAGGTGAAGGCAAAGCGTTTTATTCTCCTGAAGAAGTTATCATCGCATACAACGAACAACAGATCGATCTGCATGCAAACATCAAAGTAAAAGTTGATGTGCGCAATGACGATGGAAGCTTTCAAAATAAGTTGCTTGAAACAACCGTAGGACGCGTAATTTTTAACCAGCATGTTCCAAAAGGTGCAGGATACATCAATGCCTTGTTGACCAAAAAAGCATTGCGTGAAATAATTGGCGACATTATCAAATGGACCAATATCCCAGCAACTGCAAAATTCCTGGATGATATTAAAACACTTGGATTCCGTATGGCATTCAGGGGTGGATTATCATTCAACATAAATGATCTTATCATACCTGATACAAAGCAGGACATGATCGATAATGCAACCGTGGAAGTTGATGAGGTTTGGGATAATTATAATTCAGGGCTTATCACCAACAATGAAAGATACAATGGTATCATTGATATCTGGAGCCGGGTAGATACCAGGCTAACGGAAACGCTTATACGCGAACTGGCAGCAGATAAACAAGGCTTCAATTCAGTTTACATGATGCTCGACAGTGGTGCAAGGGGAAGTAAACAACAGATCAAACAGCTCGCTGGTATCAGGGGTTTGATGGCTAAGCCACGTAAATCCGGAAGCAGCGGAAGTGAGATCATTGAAAATCCAATTCTTTCCAACTTTAAAGACGGATTGAATGTATTGGAATATTTTATCTCTACACATGGTGCCCGTAAAGGCCTTGCGGATACAGCCTTGAAAACAGCAGATGCCGGTTACCTTACAAGAAGACTGGTGGATGTTGCGCAGGATGTGGTAATACTTGAAGAAGATTGCGGAACATTAAGAGGTATTGCTACTTCCGCATTAAAAGATAATGAAGATATCATTGAACCATTATACGACAGGATTTTAGGAAGAACATCTCTGCATAATATTTTCAACCCGTTAACAGAAGAATTGATAGCAGAAACCGGGCAGGAGATAACAGAAGATGTGGCGCTTAAAATTGATGAGGCAGGGGTTGAGAATGTTGAGATACGTTCTGTACTAACATGCGAGAGCCGCCGTGGTGTATGTGTTAAATGTTATGGTAAAAACCTTGCATCAGGTTACACCGCACAAAAAGGTGATGCAGTAGGTATTATAGCCGCCCAGTCAATTGGTGAGCCAGGTACCCAGTTAACCTTGCGTACATTCCACGTTGGTGGTGTTGCAGGTTCAGCTTCAGTTGAGTCTACCTTGTCTGCAAGATTTGATGGTACCATCCAGTTTGATGGTTTGCGTACTGTAGATGCATTGAATAATGAAGGTGTAAAATCAAAAGTTGTTATTGGCCGTACCGGTGAAGTAAGGATTATGGATGTTAAGAATGATCGTTTACTCATCACCAATAACGTTCCTTATGGTGCAACTTTAAATGTAAAGGACGGACAAAAAGTAGTTAAAGGCGATGTGATCTGCACATGGGATCCATTCAATAATGTTATCGTTTCTGAAATAAATGGTAATGTAAAATTTGAACATATTGTTGAAGGTATTACCTACCGTGAAGAGGCTGATGAGCAAACTGGTCACAGGGAAAAAGTGGTTATTGAAACAAAAGATAAGGCACGTATTCCTTCACTGATCATTCAAAGCAGTAAAGACACTAAATCTTATAACCTGCCTGTAGGCTCGCATATAATAATGGAAGAAGAGGAAGAAGTAAAAGCAGGTCAGGTTGTTGTAAAAATTCCAAGGGTGTTAGGAAAACTGAGGGATATCACTGGTGGTTTGCCAAGAGTAACAGAATTATTTGAAGCAAGAAATCCTGGTAACCCTGCAGTGGTTTCTGAAATTGATGGGGTGGTTTCTTTTGGTAATATCAAACGGGGTAACCGGGAAATAATCGTGGAAGCTAGAGATGGTGTTATAAAAAAATACCTTGTTCCGTTAACCCGCCAGATCCTGGCACAGGATGGTGACTTTATAAAAGCAGGTGTTGCTTTATCTGATGGACAAATTGCGCCGGCCGATATTTTGTCTATTAAAGGTCCGTTTGCAGTGCAGGAATATGTAGTGAATGAAATACAGGAAGTATATCGTTTGCAGGGTGTAAAAATAAATGACAAGCACATTGAAGTTATCGTTAGGCAGATGATGCGTAAAGTAACTATCGAAGATGCAGGAGATACAAAATTCCTTGAAGGAGATACTGAAGACCGTTACGATTTTAATGTTGAGAACGACTGGATCTATGATAAAAAAGTTGTAACCGTTTCAGGTGATAGCTCAAAAATGAAAGCAGGACAAATCGTAACACTCCGTGAAGTAAGAGAAGAAAATTCGGTGTTGCGTCGTGCGGATAAAAAAGTGATCGAGTTCCGTGATGCACGCCCGGCAACATCTTCACCGTTATTACTAGGTATTACAAAAGCATCATTGGGTACACACAGCTGGATATCTGCGGCCTCCTTCCAGGAAACAACCAAGGTGTTGTCTTCTGCTGCCATCCAGGGTAAAACAGATCTCATGATGGGATTAAAAGAAAATGTTATCACTGGTCACCCGATACCAGCAGGTACAGGAATGCGGGATTTTGATAACATGATCGTGGGTAGCAAAGAAGAGTATGAGTTGCTTATGACGACGAAAGAAGCAATGAGTTTTGATGAAGAAGAGTAGGCACTAATTACACGGATTAATACGAATTACACGAATTAAAATACAAAGGAGTAAGATGACAATCTTACTCCTTTTTTATTCCCTCTCATTCCTTTGCGTTACTTTTCTTTACTCCATTTACTCATTCTTTCATAAACCATTCCCGGAGTTATCGTATCCATATCATCATTGATACATTCTAAAAAGCCAGCTTTTTTTCCAAGAGGTCCCCATCTTTCGCCACGTTTTGTCCAGCTATTTTCATACAGTCCAAGGGTACAGATACCTGCAGCAGCAGCAATATGCAAAGGCCCTGTAGAAGAAGCAATGAGCCCATCTGCCGCGTTAATAAAGGCAATGAGCTGTTCTGTATCCAGTAAACCAATAAGATCTGTTACACGATCCCGGTGTTGAGCTGCCCATTCTGCAAGGATCTCTTTTTCTGAAACTGAACCAGTAATAAATATTTTAAACTCATTTGTATCAACCAGTTTTATTAATGCAGAAAAATTATGCAATCCCCATTCTTTTGCATTTTTATTGGAGAGCGGGTGAAGAATTAAGTTGATCTTTTCCGGATCTAATAATTTCTTTTTTTGCTGATTCAACTCTGCAATTTTTGTAAAACCATAATATTTCCATACTTCATTTCGTGCAGGGATCACCCTGATATTTAGCGGCGATAATAATTTTATATTAAGCTGTGCTTCGCTAAGCCTGGATTTGCGCCTGCTGAATGGCACAAGTTTATTGCAATATAGCCAGTAACGAATTTTATTGCTCCCACCTATCCGGGTCTTTATCCCGGCATGCCAGCATTGTTTTAAAACAATTTTATGAGGCGCCAGGTGGATCACCGTATCAATTTTTTTCGCATTCAATACAGAACTGATCTCTTCAGAAGTCATGTTGTGCCAGTCATCAAAATTTAAAAAATCATCTACATGAACGCTCGCTTCCGCAATGTTTTTTGTATAGGTGCGCCCAAGAAATGTGATCTTACAATCAGGATAATATTTTTTAATTATTCCGCATACAGGTAAGGCCAGTATTACATCCCCCATAGCATCCACCCTGGCAACGAGCACGTGAAAGGGCCGAATGTGTTTGAAGAAAAACATTTGTTATTTATTATTTAACATTGCAATATGCTGATTTTTTTGTGAAAATTGGGATGTAAAGATTTACTTATAAGATTGAGCGGGATTAAAATAAAAATGAAAGTTTTTAACTTTTCACTTTTTAGCCTTTGTTCTATCTTGCCGTTCCGGATGCATCTCCGTTTAAAATAAAATTTAGTGCATGAAGAATTTTTCTGTAATCCTTAATGTGGTGCTGGTGTTATTGGTTGGATATCTGTACTTTCTTCATTTTTCCAATTCCTCCACGTCAAAAAAAACCATCCAGGCAACACATGAACAAAATTCTGTGCAAAGTAGTGGTACCAAAGTAGCCTACCTCGATCTTGATTCACTGCAAAGCAATTATGGTTATTATAAAAAGATAAAAGCGGAATTTGAACGCAAGCAACAAGCCAGCAATGATGAGATTGTTGCTATGCAAAAACGCTATCAAACCCGCGCCATGCAACTGCAGCAAAAAGGAACAGCAATGAGCCCGCAGGACCAGGAAGCAGCCATGCAGGAAATTAATAAAATGCAGCAGAGTTTACAGGAAAGAAAGCAGGTGCTGGATAATGAATTGTATGGCTACAATACAAAAATGAAAGAAGATATTTTAAACCGCATACAAAATTTTTTAAAAGATTATAACAAAGATCAGCGTTACGATTATATCTTTTCTTATGAGCCTGGCTTCATGTTCTATAAGGATTCTTCACTTAACATCACACCTGATGTGATACAGGGATTGAACGCCCTTTATGAGAAGAATAAGAACTAAAGTGTATTAACCACAAATATAAAAATGCATTATCTTCAATCCCTAACTAACGGGATTTTTTTATGCAAAACCAAAACGTTTCTTTCAAACCTTCTCTTGGTTTATTTGATGCCACCATGATCGTTGCCGGTTCAATGATCGGCTCTGGTATATTTATAGTAAGCGCGGATATAACCCGAAATGTTGGCAGTGCCGGCTGGCTTATCGCAGTTTGGCTTATAACCGGATTTATGACACTTACGGCAGCAGTAAGTTATGGAGAGCTCAGTGCTATGTTTCCAAAAGCAGGCGGGCAATACGTTTACCTAAAAGAAGCGTACAATCCATTGGTGGGTTTTCTGTATGGATGGAGTTTTTTTTCGGTGATACAAACCGGCACCATTGCAGCAGTAGGAGTGGCCTTCGCAAAGTTTGCAGGCTATTTTTTTCCTGCCCTGGAATTAAAAGATGAAAATATTTTAATGCAGATCGGTTCATTAAAAATATATCCTGCCCAGCTCATAGCAATTGTTTTAATAATTTTCCTCACTTATACAAACACCAAAGGAGTAAAAGGAGGGAAGTGGATACAGAATATTTTTACTACCACAAAACTACTGTCCCTCTTTGGTTTGATCGTTGCAGGATTTATATTTTTCAAGCCGGATATATGGCATGCAAACTGGACGAATGCCTGGGATATGAAAGCACTCACTGCTAACGGTGATATTACTGCTGTGGTTGGTGCAGGCGTATTGGGAGCGATCGCTGCTTCCATGGTTGGCTCCATTTTTAGCAGTGATGCCTGGAACAATATTACATTCATTGCCGGTGAGGTGAAAAATCCTAAGCGCAACATTGGCCTGAGTTTATTTTTAGGAACCTTGATAGTTACCGTTATTTATGTTTCCGCAAACATAATGTACACTGCTGTTTTATCTATGCACGATATTGCATTTGCCCAGCAGGACAGGGTAGCAGTTGCTGCATCGAATTCTATATTCGGTAATGCCGGAACATATGTTATTGCAGTAATGATCATGATATCAACTTTTGGTTGTAACAATGGGCTGGTGCTTGCAGGTGCCAGGGTATATTATACAATGGCTAAAGACGGATTGTTCTTTCGCAATGCAGGAACGCTTAATAAACATTCCGTTCCATCGTGGGCATTATGGGCACAATGTATTGTTGCATCGATATTATGTTTGAGTGGTAAGTACGGTGACCTGCTTGATATGATATCCTTTGTTGTGGTGATATTTTATGTGCTTACCATCGCCGGGATTTTTATCTTAAGAAAAAAAATGCCTGATGCCGAAAGGCCATACAAAGCCTTCGGCTATCCGGTATTACCGGCGTTGTATATAATAATGGGTCTTGCTTTTTGTATCTTATTAATCATTTACAAGCCACAATACACCTGGCCGGGCTTAATAATTACATTGATAGGTATTCCCCTTTATTATATCGCTGTTGCCAATAAAAACAAACAAAATATTTAAATGCCTGTGGATTTTGAAAAGCTTTTTAATGATGTTGCAAAATTGCAGGTTGCCGTAATAGGCGATGTAATGCTGGATACTTACTGGTGGGGACATGTAGAAAGGATATCACCGGAAGCCCCTGTGCCCGTGGTTTCTGTGGATAAGCGTGAGCAGCGTATTGGTGGCGCCGGCAACGTGGCTTTGAATATATGTGCACTGGGTGCGTCCGTTTCTTTATTAACGGTTTTGGGTAAAGATGATGATGGCGCCATTTTAAAAGAGTTGCTGCAAAGAAATAATATTGACACCTCTTTTATTTTATCCTCCCCGAAACGTATCACTACAAATAAGATCAGGATCATCAGCCGTAATCAGCAGATGATGCGTTTGGATGCAGAAGTTACCAGCGATATTTCTGGGGAGGATGAAAGAAACCTGCTGGAGCAATTGAAGTTGTTTATCGATACAAAAAAACCTGATATAGTTATTTTGCAGGATTATAATAAAGGCGTGCTCACTGAACCTGTGATCAGGAAAGCAATAGAAATGTGTAACACGCATAACATCATTACAGCAGCAGATCCCAAACGCAAAAACTTTTTTGCTTATCAAAATGCGAAACTTTTTAAGCCTAATTTAAAAGAGGTAAAAGAAGGCCTGAATATTTTGTCAGAAGACATAAATGACAAATTGCTTTCAGATATTCACACTAAGTTATCCGCTAAACTGTACCATTCCATTTCTTTAATTACTTTATCAGATAAAGGTGTTTTTTACCAGCAGGAAGCTGCAGCAAAAATTATTCCTTCTCATTTAAGAAATGTGGCTGATGTAAGTGGCGCCGGTGATACCGTTATTGCTGTTGCTTCATTAATATACGCGGTTTCCAAAGATGTTAACCTAATGGCTGAAGTGGCAAATATAGCCGGGGGGCTTGTTTGCGAGGAAGTGGGCACAGCCGCTATTGATAAAGGTGCATTGCTGCAAGAATGCAAGCAGTTACTGGATCAAAATAATCATCAGTACTGATTTAATGTTTTATCTATTTTTTCCTGGGCAGTTCTGTCTTTTTGTTTCTGCATTTCGGCTGCCTTTTCAAGATATTTATCGAAGTTGACAAATATTTCAAAGTATATTTTCACCACTACAAAAATGAGCATAAAAATTTTGCCTGCTCCAAATTGCAAGAACATACTACCAAGAATAACGACAAATTGCTGGATAAATATTCTTAAATAAGGCTGAAACATGAGCAAACCCAAAGAGGTTTCCTGATATTTTTTATTGAGAATAAAATCGAACAACATTCTCAAACCATACATTATTACAAAATATAGAAGTACTGTTTTTGCATCTGTATTCAGAACTTTTAAAATATTCGGCAAAAAAGTTAAAGGGCCAAATGAACCAGCACTGTTTAACCCCGATACCCCGGCAAATATGCTGGTTTGTACAAAAACGAATAACCCGTAATGAAATATAAAGAATAAAATAAAGAACCAGCCGGATACAATCCGCGCACCCCCTTCATATTCCCACCGGTCTTTTTTTTTATCAAATGTTACAATTACCATTTTGATAATGTTGAAACCTCCAATGATCACGGTCTCCAGGCAATATACCAGGAACATTTGACGGGGATCCCAGCCTTTGAACCATACACCGATCAATGGGATCAGATTGATCACAATTAAAAATATATCACTCCTTCTTAGTCGTCTTTCAAACATTAAGGAAATATCTTAGAAAGTTTAAGTTGGTAAAATAACTACTTTCGGGAATAATTTTATTACCCACTGGCACGTAAAAATTAATATATCAATTAAACCACATGCAAAAAATTTCATTAGCTATTCACGGTGGTGCAGGCACTATTTTAAAAGAAGATATGACCCCTGAACTAGAAGCAGCTTACCGCGAAGGCTTGCAGCAGGCGTTGGACGCGGGTTATGCAGTACTGGAAAACGGCGGAACATCCGTGACTGCTGTAAAAGCAGCCGTTATACACCTGGAGGATAATAATCTTTTCAATGCTGGTAAAGGAGCGGTTTTTACAAAAAAAGGGGTGCATGAACTGGATGCAGCAATTATGTCGGGTAAAAATTTAGAAGCCGGTGCTGTAGCCGGTGTTAGAAACATACGTAACCCCGTAGAACTTGCAGAAGAAGTTATGCTGCACAGTGGCCATGTTTTTTTAAGTGGCAAAGGGGCCAATGATTTTGCCATTAAGCAAGGTATCAAATTAGAACCTGATGAATATTTTTATTCGCAATACCGGTATGATCAATGGCGTGAGATCAGGGACAGTGATCTTTACCAGCTTGATCACAAGAGCGATAAACTGGTAGGATTAATGAAAGATAAAAAATTTGGAACGGTTGGCGCTGTTGCATGCGACAGTGAAGGAAATATCGCAGCCGCCACTTCAACAGGTGGTATGACGAATAAGCGTTTCGGAAGGATTGGTGACAGCCCGATGATTGGATCAGGGACGTATGCAAATAATAAAACATGTGCCATTTCGTGTACCGGGCATGGTGAGATATTTATAAGAGCAGTTGCAGCTTACGATATAAGCTGCCTGATGGAATATAAAAATATGAGCCTGAAGGAGGCATGTGAAGAAGTTGTATTAAAAAAATTACCGGCAATGCATGGAGATGGTGGGTTGATCGGCATTGATGCAAAAGGAAATGTAGCTATGATTTTTAACAGTGCTGGCATGTATAGAGGCTCAAAGAGCAGTGATAGCAGCAATTTTGTAGCTATTTATGGTGATAATAATTGATTGGTAAATGGAGACATCACTAAAAAAATACGCCATCATTGTAGCAGCAGGCAGTGGTACAAGGATGAACAGCAGCCTTCCAAAACAATTTTTACTCCTTAAAAAAAAGCCGGTTCTTTTTTATTCTATCGATTGCTTTCTTAAAGCGTATGATGACCTGGAAATAATTTTAGTGCTTCCCCAATTGCATATTTCAAAAGGGCAGGAAATCATTGATGCATGGTTCGATAACTCACGGATACGCATATGCGAAGGCGGTGCAACACGTTTTCACTCCGTTCAAAATGGCCTGGCACTTATAGAAACCGAATCCATCATTTTTGTGCATGATGCAGCCAGGTGCCTCTTAACACAATCTCTTGTTAAACGCAGTTATAAAGCAGCGGTAGAATTTGGAACCGCCATACCGGGTATACCCGTTAAGGACAGCGTGCGCTATATTACCGATGAGGGGAATGAAGTACTGGATAGAAATAAAGTAATGCTTATCCAAACCCCGCAGGTATTCCACAGTAAAATTTTACTGCCGGCTTACAAAATTGATTACAAAGAAAAATTAACTGATGAAGCCAGCGTTGTGGATGCCTTTGGACTAAAAGTTCGTATGATAGAAGGGGAAGTAAATAATATCAAGATCACCACTGTGGCGGATATACTATTCGCTGAAACAATCATAGGATAAACAGTTTTATTTTTTAAAAAATCTTACCGGGCCAGGTAACCTGTTGTATTTTATGCCGGGATATTCTTCTATGTGTGCCCCAAAGCCTTTAAAAAAAAATGCGATCTTTTCAATGTTAGAACCTTCAAAATCCAAAATCATTTCCTTATCAGCATAGTCCCTGATGAAGGCATCAATAACCAGGTGAGATGCGCCGGTAATCCTGAACTCCTTCTCATTTCCTGCAAGTATGTAGTAAGCTCTTTTATCAGAGAATAAGAAAATACCGGATGCAATTAATTTTTCATTAAGATAGACCCCGTAATTTATTGCAAGCTTTTTTGCGGATAGCAGGTAATAGAGCTTCACGAAGTTTTGAAGATCTTTTGCTGATACATTTGAAAGCGGCTGCATTTTTTTCCCGGCAAGCTGTACAATGCTTTCAACAGCAATATTTTTTTTTATTGCAAGATTGTTTGAAGCACTTTTTTTGATCAGTTGTTTATAGCTGCTCCTGTAGTTATTATAAAGATGATCATAAGGTTGGTTTAAATTAAGAACATAATTTTTTCTCCGGTATGCTTCGTATCCTGGCAGCGAAAATAAATTGCCATGATTTAAATAGATATCCCAATATTTAAACCTGGCCGGTATCTTTTCAAGAAAAGAAGTTAATAAGGTGTCGCTGAGGTTTTTTCCAAAAAGCCCCAGTGACGCACACAGAAATGGCTGGTATAAATAATATATACTGAATTTCCTGTTCCAGGTAAGCGGCATCACCGCTTCATAATCATCTAGCACTAATCCATCCCAGTGTTTGCTCATGGCATCCAGGTAATAAGAGTATCCATAGATCAGGCCATTTGGTGCATCATTTACACAGATGTCCCATTTATCTTTATCAATTTCTGCATTTTTTAAAAAAGAAATATGGTAGTTGGTTGTGGGCAAGAAAACGCTATTTATTGTACAAATGGAACTATCAACTGATCTTAACGATAAAAAAAATCTGCAGGTTGTTTACAATGGGATCTGTTTAAAAAATTTCCTCAAATTAAAATCCTGGATATCGATACTAAATGAGATCGTTTTCCAAAAACGTTTAGAACCTAATGTAGATTTGAAATAATCTGAGTAGATCTTGCTATACGCAACCGGTATGTAAATATTTACGAGATCTTTTAATATTGATACCTGGAAGCCGGCATCATATATAAATTTGCCGGTTGTTGCGTTTTTTTTCCAGGCTTCTGCATACGTGCCAATATCAAAAAATATCTTTACCGGAATTTTAACCGGTAAAACTTGTAAAGGATTTATTTTCGACGGAAGGTCAGTTTTGAAATTCAAAGCAGAAAGCCAGTCATCTGTTTTGCCAACCTTTGCAGCCAGCAGGTCAGTGCGCACTTTAAATCCTCCATCCCGTAACATGATTTGCTGGGAAGCAACGTTATCAAATTCATTCCTGCCAATAAAATAATTACTGTAAGTATAATCTTCGTACCCCGAGGGTCCTGTCATTGTTAAGTGATAACGATCGGTTTCAAATTGCCTGGTAAATGTTTTATCGCCTAGATAAAAGAATTTGCCGGCAAAAAGCCGCACATTTGCGCCGCCGCCTTTGCTATAATTAAAGAAATAATTTCCTGTAAAAGATGCTCTTATAAATCCTGAACCCTGCTCTCCCACGAGTTCTGCGCTGTACGGGTACAGTGTCCTGTTATTTTGTGCCACCAGCCTTAACTGGTTCAGGTAACGGTTAATTTTTGGGTAAGAAATAATATCCTGCTGTTGTACCGTATCCCGGAAAAATGAAATCCCGTCTTCCTGTATTAAATAGGTTTTCCACTGCAGGAATTTTGTATAAGGACTACGAGCATTTTTATTTCTGAATATAATTTTTAAAGAAGGGACAATCTTTTTGAAACCTAAAATAGTTGCCTGCCCCGTTGAATCAATAAATTTATTAGTGCTGAATATTGCTCCACTAACAGAAAGTTCGGTTTTTTGAAGTAAACCATAAGATGTCCAGTGGTACCCGATTCTTGCCAGGCCTGCAAGTTTTTTACTGTTATTAGCATACATGGGAGCCGCAAAAAATTGAAACCTGTTTGCCGGTAAAGTATAATTATGTATAAGACCCCCGATCATAAAACCATCGTAATAATTATACCCAACGGAAGGTGAAATAAAAATATAATTATGTTTATCAGTTTCTCTAAAACTAAAAAAAGGCATGAACTTTATATCTCTTTTTTGTACAGGTTCCAGGTTCCCTTTTTTATTCAGTAATGAAAAAATGGAATCCAGGTTTTTACCGGAAACATCTTCAGCAACTTTTTTAAAATCTTCGGGGTATGGATGTTTAAATTTCCAGCGGTTATAATATGCATGCAGGGAACTGTCGAACAGGGGTTCTCCAATATAATTCTCCAATGCTTTCATCCACAGGCCCGTTTTATGATACGCGATTATACCATAATTCAATTCCGAAAAATATTCGGATGATGTTTCTATGGGCTGATCTTTTTTCTCTGCCGCTACACTTCTGTAAAACAGGTCAACCGCATCTTGAGGCAATCTTTTTTTAATAAAATCAGGCTTTTTATTTGGTTGATCATTGCCAGGCGGATATTTATTTTCGTTATACCGGTTGTCAAAATAAGTATTCATTCCCTCATCCATCCAGGGATGAGTTCTTTCGTTAGTTGCCAGTATGCCGTAGTTCCAGTTGTGCCCAACTTCATGCTCTATCACCCCGTTGAGCGCTTCGGGGGTAGACATTGGAGAAATGCTTGTAATGGTTGGATATTCCATGCCACCATTAAACCCCATTTGTGCTTCAAGTGCTGTTACTACGTTGAACGGATATTCACCCAGCCCCATGCTACGTGTTCTAACGGCATCCTTTATGTACGCAAGGCTGTTGGTCCAAACGGTTTTTCCTGCTGGCGTGTAAAAACTCCAGGCATCAATAACTCTCCCGGATTGCAATTGTAATGTATCATGCTGTATTAAAAATCTTTTATCAGCAAACCAGGCAAAGTCGTGTATGTTATCCTGGAGATAGTGCAGGGTTTTAATTTCGTTTGTTTGTTGCTGATTATTTCTAGTAACGATCTCTTTGCTGGCTGGAGTGGTTTGTAATTCATCAGTACCAGGTGGAACAATTGTTTTATGCGTTACCTTTTTTGAAAATCTCCATTTGTTACCGGATGGCTTTTTTATTGTTTCTTTTTTGGGAATAATATCATTTCCAGCGGATAGGGATTTTATTTTTGATCTTTCTATCAGCCAGTTTTTTTCCTCCTGGTTTTGTAATTCACCTGTTGCAGCAACTACATAATTTTTTGGCAGCGTGATCTGCACATCAAAACTTCCAAATTCGCTGTAAAATTCTCCCTGGTCAAGATAAGGAATAGGATGCCAGCCCTTGCTGTCGTAAACTGCAGGTTTAGGATACCATTGTGTTATCTGGTACGATTGACCAACATGCCCGCCGCGGGAAAAATTATAAGGAATTTTTTCATGGAAAGGTGTGGTGATGTGAATCGTTTGTCCGGGTGCAAGAAAAAGCGGGAGTACAAGTTTGGCCACATCAATATATTGCGGATGATCTTCGAGCCGTGCTGTTATGCCATTCACCCTGAAATCAAGGCGATTGATATAGCCACGTTTTTCATCGTCACTAAAATAAAAATCAGTCCTGCCATTTTCCAAAAGCTGGTCACTGAAAGCGGTCTTATCGTTTTTATATGCATTGGGCCAAAGATTAAACCAGATGTATTGTAGCGTATCAGGAGAATTATTAGTGTAATCAATTTTTATAAAGCCATCCAGTGTATTATCAACATCATTGAGTGTTACGTCTATTTTATAATTTACCAGTTGTTGCCAATAGTTGATCTGGCAATGGGCAACCGGCAAGAAGCAATAGCATAAAAAAATACATATTATTTTTTTCACCGGCAATAAGTTTGATCAAATATAAAATAATCGGTTGTTAACTCACTTTCCTTTTCCTAAAAGAATTATTCTTACGGTGTGTATCATTATTTTAAAATCCAGTGCAAGTGAAATATTTTCAATATACATGAGATCATATTCCATTCTTTGTATCATTTCAGGTATGTTTTCTGCATAGCCGAATTTCACCATTCCCCAGCTGGTTAATCCTGCCTTAACCTTCAATAAATATTTGTATTCCGGATGTTCACTTACTATCTGGTCTATATAAAATTTGCGCTCGGGCCGGGGGCCAACCAATGTCATTTCATCTTTTAAAATATTCCAAAGTTGTGGTAATTCATCGATCCTCCATCTGCGCATAACCTTGCCCCATTTGGTAATGCGTTCATCATTATCACTGCTTAACCTCGGCACCCCGTATTCAGCATTCATGAACATCGAACGAAATTTACAGATCATAAATGGCCTGCCTTTATAACCGATCCGTTCCTGCAAAAAAAAGATGGATCCCGGCGATGATGCTTTTACTTTAATTGCGGTAAAAATGATCAATGGCGATAAAATAACCAATCCTGAAACCGCTACCAGCACATCAACTAGGCGTTTTATATTTTGTTGCCACACCGGCATGAGCCCTGTGTGCAGCGTAATTAAAGGTACCCCCAGCACATTTGTAGTTTTTACTGCCCCGGTTAAAATATCAACCCTGTCTGGAATGATCTTTACATTAACCTCTTTTTCACTCAGCCTCTGCAACACTTTTTCAAGACCGTCTCTTTCATTTTTTTCTACTGCTATAATTACTTCTTCTATTTTATTTGCAGTGATAATTTCATTAAGGTTGCTCAAACTGCCCAGTTCCGGCATATGTGCTTTCAATCTATCGCTGCTGTTCCCATTCATATTAACAAAGCCACTGATGCGGTAACCTGTCTTTTCACGGGTTGTTTTAATAGACCTGTACAGTTGTTCTGCACTTAAATTATTTCCAATGATCAAAGTATTGAACCACACTTTTTCCGATTGCAATTGGTTGCGGGCAATAGTTAATATGAGAAGCCGGACTAAAAAAGTTATTATAAAGTAGCATACAAAAAGAAGAATAAATCCTTTGTAATATGTATTGTAATCTCCTTTAAAGAAAAAAAGTAAAAAAAGTATCACACATCCAGTAAAGCAACAGAAAAAGGTAATAAAGAATTCTGTTAACCTCGATTTGTAGTAAATATTTTTATAAGCGCCAAACAGGTGATATAATATTACCCAGCATACTGATAAAAGGATGAGGCCGGGATAAAAATGATCGATAAAATTATGGTGGAATATAAGTTTATAGCAATAGAAAAATAAGCACCAGGCCAACAATGCTGAAACAAAATCTCCGGCGGCGTATAAGCGGGTATGTAAGCGTTGGGTCAATTAACTTTTGATAATTATAATATTTGATTTTTACAGATCTTCTCAAGGATCTGGTGCGCTATTTCCATAGCGCGGTAACCGTCAATTTCGCTGACAATGGTATGAGTCTTGTTAATAACGGCATCTTTAAAACTTTCAAGTTCAAGTTTCAGCGCATTGCCTTCATGAACTGGTGGGGTGGAAATGGCAATTGTTTTTTTACCATTATTGGTTTCAATATCAAAAGTGAAAACATTTTTGTCTTTATAATTTTTAAGTTTGATGACTTCTGTTTTCTTCTCCAGGAAATCAATGCTTACGTAAGCATCTTTTTGAAACAAACGCATTTTTCGCATTTTTTTCATACTGATGCGGGAAGCAGTTAAATTGGCGACGCAACCGTTATCAAACTCCAGGCGAACATTGGCAATATCAGGTGTATCGCTCATAACCACCACTCCATTTGCCGATATCGATTTTACATTGCTTTTTACAATGCTTAGGATTATATCAATATCATGCACCATAAGGTCGAGGATCACGCTTACATCAGTACCCCTGGGATTAAATTGAGACAACCTGTGAACCTCTATGAACAAAGGTTGCAGGTCAAAATCTTTTAATGCTAAAAATGCCGGGTTAAATCTTTCTACATGTCCTACCTGGAATTTTATATTTGCTTCTTTACCCAGCTTAAGCAATTCTTTTGCCTCTTCCATGGTATTGGCCAGAGGCTTTTCAACAAATACATGTTTGCTTTTTAATATGGCACTTTTACAGAGTTCGTAGTGTGTGGTTGTTGGCGCTACAATATCAACTGCATCACAATCATCAATTAATTTTGCAGCTTTATCATATCTTTTGAGGTTATACTTTTTTACAACTTCTTCAGCGTTCGCATTTGAGGGATCATAAAAGCCAACGATCTCGGCGCCAGCTATTTCTTGCCAATTATTAATATGAAATTTGCCAAGATGCCCAACACCAAAAATGCCTATTTTAAGCATACCAGAATTTAAGTGATAAAGATAATAAGGATGAAACTAGCAGCAAGATATAAAACGAATATGCAAAAGCTGAAGGCAAAAAAAATCCCGCAATTTGCGGAACTAAATTCTTATGAGGCATGTTTTAAAATAACAGACCGGGAAATGTAATTTTCATTGGGTGTATACAGAAATAAACAGGTACCGTTTTTTATTTTATTTATTATTTGCAGGTGAAGTTCCGGAGGTACTGCCGGGCAGCCCCAGCTTCTTCCTATAAATCCGCGGCTATTGGCTAATGCCTGGTTAACATATGCAGCAGCATGCATTACAATACCACGACTGAATGCATTATCATTAATGCCATTTTCTTCTCCTTCTAAACGTAAACAATATCCTTTTGCACCGGTATATGTTTCTTTGGTAACATAAAATCCAGGGCTGCTTTCTAAACTTTCAGGTGCGTTTGAAAAATGATCAGCATACTCCCTGCCAGAATTTTGTCCATGCGCTACGTAGGTGTTGAATAATATTTTATAATTTTTTAGATCTAAAATGAATAATCTTTTTTTATCGGAAGTTTTACTAAAATCTACAATTGTAATAATGCCATTATTGTTTATTTTTCCCTGCGAAAAAAGGAAATTGAAACCCTTCATTGCGTAATCAAATGCCTGCCTGCTTAACCCCCGCGTGTTCAATTTAAGACTGTCGTATATACCCGGTTTACCACTTGCGGGCGGTACTCCATCAGCAATACTTGAAACCGTTTTAATCATAGAAGCATTCATCGTTTTACTGGCAGGTTTTACCCGGGCAAAAACAAATAATAAATGAATAACAAAAATGAAAAGCGATGAGAAGATGAGATAAAATTTCTTAACCAATGATTTATTCATTCAGTGACAATTTTTTTATTTAAGATAAAATACCGGAGAAAAAGCGGATTCTTTAATAAGAATGCATGTTTTTCACTAGCAGAAAGTTTAGCTTATAAAGCTGCTTTATTTATAACGACAAAAGTGCTTACAAAGATACATTTAAGCCCATTTATTTTTGAATAATGAGGAGGTTATTTGCTGTAAATAGCTGGATATTAGCGTAATGTTAACAATTATTTATATTCATACTCTATAGTACCTAAAACACGCTTTTCTTTGGAATAACACTTTTCTGTCTCCTTCAGTTTCAGATCATTATAAGCATATTTCCAGGTGTAATAGTTGCTTGCACCTTCTTCAACGGATATCATTTGCCTTAACTGTCCCTGCGAATTGTATTCAAGCATATAATCAGGCAAAAGGCGTTTAGCCCTTTCATTATAATGTACAACATCCGTTAAATGATTCTTATCATCATAATAATAAAAATATTTTTTTCCCTTTATTCCTTTCATAATTTCTTCTTCATCAATAACATTCATTTTATCATCCAGGCTAAAACTGATAGTGGAAACAACCGTATTATTTTTGCTCCTTAGCATTTTTTGTGGCTTCCCTGCATCCGTGTAAAAATATTCATGCCTCTCTGTTATTGATTGCTGTTCGTCGTTTGCTTTTGTAATCGTTCTTATAACTTTTAATCTTTTTTGATCATCGTATTCATAAAATGTTTTTCCTATTGCCGTTTCAGTACTGTCGGTTGTTTGTATAATAAGCCCTTTACCATTGTAAAATGACGTAAGCAGGGATTGACCTGTGATATATGACCGTGAGATCATTTCTGATCGCAGGTAATTTTTTTCAATTTTTTTCTCACAGAAAAATTTTTCACTTGCTGTACCATCATCTTCAAAGCTTTTTAAAGCGATGGTAGAAAGATTTTCATTCTTCAGGATCGCAAATTCACTGTTGAGGGTCTGTGTTTTTACAATATCCTTATAATAGTATTGAGCTGAAACAGATATTGAAAGAGCGATTAATGCAATACATAAAACATACACTTTTGCTTTCATGATTTTCTATAGATAAGATTTTAATTTTATTTATTTGTGTAAAGTACCGCATTTATAACTACAGCAGATTTTCTTTCATTATTTTTAACCTGTTTTTAATTAAAATTTAGTTATTGTCACATTTACGTTTGCGAAAAGAAAAGAATTGTTTGAATTGCAATACAGAAGTTGTAGGCAGGTATTGCCATGATTGCGGACAGGAAAACTTAGAGCCAAAAGAATCAATTTGGCATCTTCTTTCTCATTTTTTTAATGATGTCACCCATTTCGATGGCAAATTCTTCGTTTCGCTCAAAGACCTTATTTTAAAACCGGGCTTTCTATCACAGCAATATATGATCGGGAAAAGGGTCACTTATCTTAACCCGATACGGATGTATCTTTTTACTTCTGCCATATTCTTTCTTATATTCTTTTCAATGTTTAAAATACCGGAACCTACTACTTCAATAAATGGTAAAAGTGTGACAGAGATCAATAAAATGGATTCTGCTACCGTGTCAATTTTATCAGCCAGCTTAAATAATGGCACTCCCCTGTCGAAAGAGGAGCTTATAAAGTTTTTGGATAAGAGAAAAAAATCTGGTATTCAATTTACTGGTTCAAATTATACTTCCCGGCAGCAATATGATTCCGTTTTGAAAAGTGGTAAAAAGAATCACAACTGGCTTGAACGGCAAATAATATATAAACAAATAGAACTCAACACACGCTACAATAATAATGGTAATGAAATATTAAAGAACTTGACCGCCAGGTTTGTTCATACCATACCTCAAATGTTATTTGTACTGCTACCGTTATTTGCACTCATTCTAAAACTGCTTTATATAAGAAGAAAGGATTTTTATTACGTGGATCATGTAATATTCACCCTTCATTTATATGTTTTTATTTTTATTTCTATGTTGGTAATATTTATGGTAAACCAGCTGAACCATGTGATGCACTGGGGCTTTTTAGGATATGTAACCGGAGGCCTGGTAATTGTTATTTTATTTTATATCTATAAAGCGCTTAGAAATTTTTATAAGCAGGGAAGGGGTAAAACGATCTTAAAATATATCCTCTTATTGTTTTCACTTTTTCTTACTACAATATTTTTATTTTTATTTTTCTTCCTGTTTTCTTTATATGAGCTCTAAACTAACATATGCCTGCAGAAATAAATATTGATGTGGAACGCCTGGTTAAAATCATGAATGAACTTCGCGAAAAGTGCCCCTGGGATAAAAAACAAACCATACAAACGCTGCGGCAGCAGACCATTGAAGAAACTTTTGAACTGGCGGATGCAATAACAACGGAAAACTGGGATGAAATCAAAGAAGAGCTTGGCGACCTGTTGCTGCACATCGTTTTTTATGCAAAGATCGCAGATGAAAAAAACCGCTTTACATTATATGATGTGATCACTTCAATTTGTGAAAAACTGATAAGGAGGCATCCGCATATTTATGGAGATACCGCAAACTACGATCAGCTGCTGAAAGTAGAGAATGAAGAGGATGTAAAGAAAAACTGGGAGCAATTGAAATTGATGGAAGGGAAAAAATCAGTTTTGAGCGGCGTACCCAATTCATTGCCTTCAATGATAAAAGCCATGCGGCTGCAGGATAAAGCGAAACAGGTGGGATTTGAATGGGAGAAAAAAGAACAGGTGCTGGAAAAGATTTATGAAGAGCAGGCGGAACTTGCCGAAGCAATTAGATCCGGTAACCAAAAAAATATTGAAGCTGAATTTGGCGACGTTTTTTTTTCGATGATAAATTATGCCAGGTTTTTGAATATTGATTCTGAAAATGCATTAGAGTTGACTAACAAAAAATTTATTGCCAGGTTTACCGGCATGGAAAAGATGGCTGCGGATGCGGGCAAAAAGATGGGTGATATGACTTTGGAAGAATTGGATAATTTATGGAATAAGATCAAGCTGCATGCAAATGATCAGGAATGATAAAAATAATTTTTTTAGCAAGCATAGCTATCTCCTTGTAGCCGCTGCATGGCTGGTAACAATATCTTTTATAATTGATAATTATTGGTCCGGAACTTCTACCATCGGATCTATGCAGAAAATAATACAGCAGGATGTACAGGCAAAGCAAAAGGATTTTGTAAGTGTTTGCCGGGATACTGATTTATTAAACAATCTTATAGGCCAGAAATATTCAGCCGCCACGCTTCAGCATCTTGTTGATAAAAAATATTTCATTTTTGTTTACCTGCATACGGAGTTCAATGGCGACGTCCCGGTATTCTGGAATACCCAAACAGTGCAGCCGGATGAAGCAGTTTTAAAAGCCGATACCAGCCGACTGAGAAAATTAAGCAATGGATGGTATGTGACAGATAAAAAAAATCAAAAATCCGCTAACGGAAATTTATATAAAATAATTACCCTTATTCCCGTTAAATGGGACTATTACATCCAAAATAAATACCTGCAGAATTCCTTTGTTGCTATTGATAATGCGGATAAAAAATTTGATATAAGTTTTGAACAGGGCCAGCCTGTAAACAGCATTGAGGGGAAAACTATTTTTTATATCCGGCAATTGAATGCGGGCATTGCAACTGAAAATACCATCGCCCTCTGGCTGAGGATCATAGCAGCTTTGCTTATACTTTATCTCGTTCATTTGTATGCGAACTTCATTGTAAAAACAAGGGGGTTTGTTATGGGTGTGGCAGCATTGGTAATTCCCATCCTCTTTTTTAGAATTCTTAGTTATTATTTGCCCGTTCCAATACATTTCAGGCAACTGGAATTATTTGATCCGTCGGTATACGGCTCCAATATGGTATTGCGGTCACTCGGCGATCTTTTAATAAATGCATTATTATTTGTATGGATCATTTTATTTGTACGGTACCATCTGCAGGAGGCCGATCTCAAAATATCACAACTCTCCACAACTAAAAAAAATATTGCATTTGCCATTCTCATTTTTATCATGATCCTGGTCACAATATTATGTGCACACGTGGTACGCAGCCTGGTGGCGGATTCGCAAATATCCTTTGACGTCATTAATTTTTTCACCTTAACCCGATACAGTATCATTGGATTCATCGTTCTGTGTAGTTTGGCTACGGGGTATTTTTTCTTCTTCCAGATTATATTGTATGTGACTGAATTTATTAATGGTAAAAATCCTCTTGCCTTGTATGTTACACTTGCAGTAGCAGGCCTTATACTGCTAACATTCAGGTTAACCAGCCCGCTTATAGACTTTGATCTTATTACACTAATATGGTTGTTGCTGTTTGTTTATCTTATTAATCATGATTACTTTTCATTGCTGGCTTCAAAACTTATTTCTTCCAGGTTTATCTTCTGGATATTCTTTTTTTCTGTTTCCATCATGGCGGTTATTGTATGGGGAAACCGGCAAAAGGAAATCAGTAACCGGAAACATTTTGCAGAAAACCTGGCCAACAAAGCCGATCCCTCAGTTGAAATAATGATGAATAGTATTTTAACGGATCTGCGCAATGATTATCTCGTCGACGTTTTTTCACGCTTTCACAACGAAAAAGATAACAGGTTTTTAAAGGATAGCATGATCAATGAAAGTTTTTCGGGGTTTATGAATAAGTATGATACAAAGATCTATACATACGACGGAGCCGGAAATGCTTTGTATAATGAAGATTCAACAGATCTTAATACATTAAATGCGATTATTGAAACGCAGGCAAAACCTACCAACACACAGGGTTTGTATTTTTATGATGTATCCTACGACCGGTTTAATTACATAAGTAAAAAACAGGTAACAGACACGGCTGGCAATATATTAGGTACAGTATTTATTTTGTCGAAGCCCAAGAGCAATAAAGGGGATGCATTATACCCTGAATTATTTGCGAAAGGCAACCTTAACTCTATTGAAAGCTCACCTTCCTATGCATTTGCAGTATACAACAAAAATAATCTAAGCACAAGCCATAATGATTATCCATTTCCAACTGTGATTAAAAATTTCAGGCTTTCAAATAATGCTTTCATAATTAAAAAGATCAATGGTTACAGCGAGCTATGGTACAAAGCCAACGAAGAAAAAATTGTGGTGATTGCAAAGCGGGATAGCATTTTTATGGAATGCATAACCCTTTTTGCTTATTTATTTTGCGCGTTTTTATTGGTCACGGTTATTTTAAGAGGCATCAACCTGCTTTTTGTTTCACGTTTCAATTTCAAAAAAATAACTGAACTGTGGCATCTTACCATACGCAACCAGGTTCATGGTACCATCATTTTGATAAGTGCGCTTTCATTTATCATTGTTGGCATTACCACTATTTTATTTTTTATCGACCGTTACCACAATAATAGCCGTGAAAAACTCAGTCGCACCATAGAGGTAATGCAAAATGAAGTAAGGAATAAGCTGGATAAATTCTCTGTTTTCGATGATGAAGTAAAAATATATGACCTTGTTTCAAATCAGAATTTAACGCAGACCATAAACCAGATCGCTGAAATACATGCGGTTGATATGAACCTATATGATCTTAATGGAGATCTAAAAGTGTCATCCCTTCCGTTGCCGTACGACAAAGGAATAGTAAGTACAAAAATGGATCCTGTAGCATTTTATCATTTAAGCAAGATCAAGGATGTACAGTTTTTCCAGGAACAGCAAATTGGGAAATTAAAATACCTGAGCAATTATGTACCGGTGCGAGATGCAAACGGAACCGAATATGCATATCTTAATATTCCCTATTTTGAATCGCAAACAGATCTCCAGGAGGAAATATCCAATTTCCTGGTAACTATCATCAATCTTAACGCCTTTATTTTCCTGATCGCTGGTATCATAGCTCTTTTTATCACCAACAGGATCACCCGTTCATTTTCTGTGATAACTGATAAAATGAAGCAGGTTAATCTTGGTAAAATAAATGAAGAAATTGTGTGGGGGAAAAAAGATGAGATAGGTGACCTTGTTAAAGAATATAATAAGATGGTTAAGAAACTGGATATTAGTGCAGACCTCTTGGCTAAAAGTGAAAGGCAGGGAGCCTGGCGCGAAATGGCGCAGCAGGTTGCGCATGAAATAAAAAACCCGCTTACCCCTATGAAGCTAAATCTCCAGTACTTACAAATGGCAATTGATTCCAACTCGCCAGATGTAAGAAATATCTCTGTATATGTATCTAAAATACTTGTGGAACAAATAGATCATCTTTCACAAATTGCCGGCGACTTTGCTCAGTTTGCCAATATTGGCAAAAGCAATTACCAGCAATTTAATGTTAATGATTCGATACTCCATATGACTTCGTTATATGCTGTTGACAACAAACTGCAAATACGGTTAAAGCTTTATACAGATGATCTTTACATAATGGCCGACAGGACAGAGATAAACAGGGTGCTAAATAATCTATTGCAAAATGCAGTTCAATCTATCCCTGAAGATCGGACAGGGGAAATAGAAATTGAAACCTATTTGAATAATGATATGGTAACCATTAAAATAACTGATAATGGATCAGGGATACCAACAGAAATGCACAGCAAAATATTCACTCCTAATTTTACAACCAAAACCTCGGGAACAGGCCTGGGGCTTGCGATGTGTAAAGGCATTGTTGAAAAAGCAAATGGCAATATCTGGTTTAAAACCGAGATCGGAAAATGTACTTCTTTTTTTGTTGAGCTACCTTTGGTAAAACCAATCTCCTAAATTCCTTTTTTTGTTTTCCGGTCTGATAAAAATTTTTCAAACTTTTCAAGCGTAAAGCTGCTTAAATTATTTTCTTTGGAAACCATTCCTTTTTGTGCAGCCAAGACCCCATATTTAATATTTTCAAATTCGGGGATGGAATGTGCATCCGGATCAATTGATATTAGCACTCCTTTTTCAAAAGCATGCTGTATCCATTGCCATCTCATATCAAGGCGACGGGGATGCGCATTGAGTTCTATCACCACATCATTTGCAGCACAGGCATCTATCAGCTTTAGATGATCTACAGGGAAACCTTTCCGGCTCAAAAGTAAACGTCCCGTCATATGACCAAGGATGGTTGTATATGGATTTTCAATTGCTTTGAGTAAACGCATCATTGCTTTTTCTTCATTCATTTTCAAATTTGAATGTACGGATGCAATAACTAGATCGAACGCAGAAAGTAAATCATTGCCATAATCGAGATTGCCATCATTAAGAATATCGCTTTCTATGCTTTTAAAAATTTTAAAAGGGGCATATTTTTTATTTAATGTTGCTATGAGTTCGTGCTGTTCGATAATTTTCTCTTCAGATAAGCCATTTGCATAAAATGCAGCTTTGCTGTGGTCACTAATAACCAGGTATTCAAATCCTTTATCAATGCATCCTTTTGCAAGTTCTTCCAGGGTATTTACTCCATCACTCCAATTGCTGTGAGAGTGAATGATTCCTTTTATATCTTTTGGCTCAATTAGCTTTTTTATTCCCCCATTTTTAGCTTTTTGTAATATCAAATCATTTTCGCGCAGGCAGGCGGGTATAAATTGGAGTTTTGCCCTGTGAAAAAAAGACAATTCATCTTCATTTTTCTCAAAAATCATAATTGAGTGTTCTTTTTTAAACGCTTCCAGGAATGGTGTTGCACCGGTTGTAAAAAACAACTTTTCTGCAGGGTTTTCATCGTTAATACAAAATAGCCTCACCTTGATCCGGTCATCATATTTATACAAAAGTTCACCCGGTAATTCAAGGTTAAATAAAAATTCAGGATGAGCCCTTAATTTTTGTTTGATGGTATCAGCAGATGATGAAATTATGTATTCAAGTTCATCAATGGTTTCTTCCTGCCGGTTAAAAGCGCCCGTAATAAATATATTTTTTACGCCTGAAATTTTTACAAGATGTTTTTGCAATTGACCAGCAAGTTCTTCCACTTGCGCATATAAATAATGTCCTTGTTTTTGCTGGTAAAATCCGATGGCTTCTATAATATTATTTTGTGTTTTTTCTCCGAAGCCTGTATAGGTTAGCAAACGATTTTCGTGACAGGCATATAACAGTTCTCCCATATTTTCGATCCCCATATCATTCCATATCACGGAAATTTTTTTGGGACCCAGGCCTTTTATTTGCAGCATTTCTAAAACACCGGCAGGAGTTTTTTGTATGAGTTCTTCCAGTACTTTTATTTTCCCGGTTTCCAGCATTTCTATAATTTTTTTGCCAATTGCCTCTCCAATTCCCGGAAATGAAAAAATTTTTTCATGTGCAAGCCCTTCCAGTTGCACCTGTAATTTATCAATATTGCGTGCCGCAATGGAGTAAGATTTTGATTTAAAACTATTTTCTTTGTGAACATCCATCAGCTTTGAAAGCAAAGAAAAATTGTCGGCAATTTGATAATTGTCCATGCTAAAAAAATTATGCAGTGTATGAGATCTATAAATTTATGAAAATAATTCCCGAAGAAACAAAATATAAAAAAAGAAACTGTTAAGCTGAAATTAGCCAGGGAAGCGGCTTTACAGGGATATCAACTTTTATAAAATTAAAAGTCCCGGATCGCTCCAGGACTTTTTTATTTTTCAGCTTCTTGTAAAGAAAAGAATTATCTTTTCTTAGCAGCTTTCTTAGCCGCTTTTTTTGGAGCCGCTTTTTTAGCTGCTGCTTTTTTTGGAGCCGCTTTTTTTGGAGCTGCTTTTTTAGCTGCTTTTTTTGCCATTGCCATGTTTTTAGAATTTAATTG
>JACDBU010000060.1 GCA_013694745.1 Chitinophagaceae bacterium | reverse complement strand
GTTTTAATGAGGCCATTATAACGCTGGCAGATGGTTCAGGAAAAACCATTGCTACTTTAGATGAAAATGTACGTAACACTTATTATGCATGGCAGAATGCTCCTTCAATCGGCAACCTAAAACTCATCATGAATGTGCCTGCTCTAATGATCGTTGCTTTAATAACCTACATTGTTTACATCGGTATCCGTGAATCCCGTACGGCTAATAATATTTTTGTAATGATAAAGCTGGCGATCATTTTGGTAGTGATAATTGCCGGTGCATTTTATGTAGATCCGGGTAACTGGCATCCTTTTATGCCGCATGGATTTACGGGTGTTATGAGTGGGGTTTCCGCTGTATTCTTTGCCTACATTGGCTTTGATGCTATATCAACGACCGCGGAAGAGTGCGAAAATCCACAACGCGATCTTCCAAAAGCGATGTTCAATACATTGATAATTTGTACAGTGCTTTATATAGTTCTTGTATTGGTGCTCACGGGCATGACCAATTATACAAAACTAAATGTTGCAGATCCCCTCGCATTTGTATTTGAAAATCAACACTCAAGAATAACGAACTGGATAGCAGGGATTGTTTCGGTAAGTGCAATATTTGTTATCGCGTCTGTGCTGTTGGTTTATCAATTGGGACAGCCCCGGATATGGATGAGCATGAGCCGTGATGGGTTACTGCCAAAAAAGTTTGCCCGCATTCACCCTAAGTACAGAACGCCTTCTTTCTCTACCATTATAACCGGCCTGGTAGTAGGGATCCCTGCATTATTTCTCAACCTGGATGTAGTGATCGCATTAACCAGCATAGGCACCCTCTTTGCTTTTGTATTGGTATGTGGTGGCGTATTGGTGCTACAAAAAAATCCAAACAGGCCGGAGTCGAAATTTAAGGTTCCTCATGTAAGTGGAAAATATATTGTGCCGGCATTATTTATTCTCAGTGTAATTCTCATAGGTATTTATGTTCCCGAACACTTTCAAGGATTGTTTAAACAGGAGGGGATGCCAATGCTGGTATTTTGGATAGTTGCAATAGTTGTTAGCGTGTTATCTTTTGTGCGGGATTATTCTTTGATCCCTGTAATGGGTTTACTCAGTTGCTTTTATCTGATGGCACAGGAAAGTCATACAAACTGGTATCGTTTTCTGATCTGGCTTGTGATTGGCCTTGTTATTTATTTTACTTACGGGTATAAAAACAGCCGGCTTGCTAAATCAACCAATGAGCAATCGACTGGTAATAAATTATAATTGTTCTCCAGATTTTTTAAAGCAAAGGGCATAGCGTAAACTGAAAGAATCGAAAAAAACCTATTTATTACAACACTACCTTTGGATAATGAAATACCAGGTTGGTGATAAAATATTGGTACTGCATTCAAATGAAGAAGGAGAGGTGGTTGAGTTGATGAACGAGCAAATGGTAATGATAGACGTAGATGGAGTACGGTTCCCGGTGTATATGGACCAGATAGATTTTCCCTATTTTAAAAGGTTCACTGATAAAAAATTATTTGCGCATGGAGTACCGATATCCGAAAAGAAAAAAGAAAAAAAATACATTGATGATGTGCGTAAAGAAAAAGCTACGGCTAAATACAAGGTAACAAACGGTGTGTGGCTTTCGTTTTTACCCGTGTTTGATAAGGATGTATTTGATGATGATGTGGTAGAAGATTTTAAACTTTATCTTATAAACCAGACACCAGATCCGCTTCGCTTTACGTATCATTTAAAATTTGCCGGCAAGCCCGGATTTGAATTAAAGAATGAGGTGTTTTCACTTTCCGATTTTTACCTGCACGATGTTCTTTTTGAAGACATGAACGATGCGCCAAAATTTGAATTTGAATTTTCATTGATAAATGCAAATAAAAAGAAAACGGAATATTTTGAAGCTTCCTTAAAATTAAAAGCAAAACAATTGTTTCAAAAAATTGAGGAAATGAAAGTTAAAAACGAACCAACTTTTTCCTATAGATTATTTGAAGAATACCCTGACAAAATAATTGATGATAAGCCTGATCTTGATAATTTATATGCTGCAGGATATAAAGTGTATGATGGTTCTAAAATAAAACAACAGCTCGAGCCGCCCCGTTCTGTGGTTGACCTGCATATAGAAAAACTAACAAATGAATGGAAGCATCTCACCAATTTTGAAATACTTACGCTGCAACTGAAAGCCTTTGAAAAATATTATTACCTGGCAACCGCCCACCACCAGCCCAACCTGATCGTTATCCATGGGGTTGGAATAGGTAAATTAAAAGATGAAATTCACGAAATATTAAAAACAAAAAAAGAAGTGAAGACCTTCGTAAACCAATACCATCCTAATTTTGGATATGGCGCTACAGAGATCTATTTGCAGTATTAAAATTAATTTATCTTTTTATGAGACTGTTTCTATTGTGACTGTGATAAATTTTTTATTTGAATAATATCTTTTCAAAGCAAACACTATTTTCTACATTTTCATACTGCCCGAAGTTTGGAATTTTTTTATAAGCATTTTTAATATAGAGCGCTATTGCTTCCGGTTGCCTTATTCCTGTTTCTAACAGGCATTTAGTGTAGTTTAAATCCATGGCCCACTTTTCCAGTTCTTTTAAAATGATGGATGCTATGCCTTGTCCTCTTTTATTTACAACTACATACATGCGTTTAATCTCCATGGTATCTGCAGCATATTCTTTAATAGCTCCGCAACCAACAGCTACATTATTTTCGTAGGCAACAACCACATATTTTATTTTATCTATTTTATTGAATTGGGCATAAAATGCATTGTCATCACCATCCCTGGTTTTGAGTTCTGCGTCCAGTTCATTCACCAATTGCTGGAAGTGCGCATCTTCTGAATCTGTTGGTATGCATTTTATCATAGTTGTTTGCATGGCTTATGTATGGATGTATTTTCAAGATTTGTAAATTTCTGTTTAGTTATTTACTAATTGATATTCTTTATTTAATATTTTGATCAATTCCACAGCAAGTATTTATCATCATCCAGTACATTAACGCATCAATACCTAACTTTACACTAGCTACAAACCGGGTTATCGTTCCATCCTCAACTTGTTGAAGTATGGGAAGGAAAGTCCGGACAGTAAAGAGCAACACACCGGTTAACAGCCGGGTTCCGCTTTGGCGGAAATAGAAAGTGCCACAGAAAATAACTGCTGTGTTTTGTGGAAACACAAACCACGGTGAGGGTGAAAATGTGAGGTAAGAGCTCACGGGAAATATTGGTAACAATATTTTTGGGTAAACCTTGTGTACTGTAATGCCACGTATATCAACGCCTGAGGGTTGCTCGCCCGAGTTGAAGGGTAGGCAGCAAGATCTCCGCAGTAATGCGGCGGCCAGATAAATGATAACCTCCAGGATTTACTGGAACAGAATCCGGCTTACAGGTTTGTAGTTATTGTATTAAAAAAGTCCCGCCATGTTTGGCGGGACTTTTTTATTTTGATCTTAGTAAGTTACATTTTTTTGGTAGTATCCATTTTATCCATTCCCGGCATCGGCATTTGCTTCATCATTTCATTAGGATCTACAAAACCCCAGTGTTCTGTCATTTTGCCATCTTTTACCATAATTACATCTACATTTTTCTCATCCAGCTTTGCACCAGCAGGCCTTCCCCACATTGCACCGGTTAAAGTACCGGTCATATGCACAAGCGAAAAAATATAATTGCCATTAGCAGCATTTGCAACAACGTCAAATTTAAGATCCTTAACATGATTGTGCATATCAGCTAACATTAATCTTACACTGTCTGTTCCTTTCAAATCCATACCATTTGCCCCCTGGTGATCTACCGCATCTCCTGCAACAAGACTGTCAATAGTAGCTTTGTCACCGGTTTCAATAGCCTTGAGAGCCCTGGTATTGTTTGCTAAATTTTTATCATTTTCAGAACTATTGGTAGTGGTTGTTGTTGTGCCCGCATCATTACACGACGTAAACAAACACAGCATACCAGCTGTTGCAATAAAAAACACCCTTTTCATTTTAATAGTTTTATTTTTTATGAATTGATATAAACCCGTTACATTTTTTTAGTGGTATCCATTTTATTATCTGTAGCATGGCCCCCCATTTTATTTTGCATCTCCATCATCATTTTATCCATACAAGGTTTCATTGTAGGATCGTTGCTCATCATTTTCATCATATCCTTTCCTTGTATAAAACCCCAGTGTTCAACGGCTTTACCATCTTTAATTTTAATGAGATCAATGCCGTTAAAATCCATATGCGTATTTGCCGGCATTCCCATTGATGCATCTGTTGTAGTGCCGGTAAAATGGATATATGCAAAATTGTAGTCACCATCAGTGGCGTTTGCGATAGGATCTACTTTAAAATCTTTATACTGTGTATGCATTTTAACGAACATCTTTTTAAGCGTATCAATACCTTTCATATCACCCATATCTCCGTGATCAACAATATCTTTATCAATAAAACTATCCAGTTTACTTACATCACCTGTTTCCATAGCCCTGTAAACTTCTTTACTGTTGGCCTTGTTTTTCTCCATTTGAGAATCAGTTGTACTGCTTGTTGAAGATGTAGAAGTGTCTTTACACGAAGTAAAAAAACATAGCAAACCAGTTGCGGTTACAAAAAGAATTTTTTTCATAATAATTTGTTTTGATGAAATGATTTAAAATTAAAAGTACGGTGATGTTCAAAAAATCAGCAGTGGGGCAGCGATAAGCAGGTTAAAACTATTATAACTTTTTTAAAGAGAAAATTTTATTTAAGCACTTTTATAAAAGGTCCTGAAAAATAGTTTGTTTTATATCGGGCCATTCATCGTTTGTTATGCTAAAAAAGATAGAATCCCGTATTCTTCCTGTGGATGTTACCTGGTGCTTGCGGAAAATACCTTCTTGCTTTGCACCTATCTTTTTCATTGCCTTTTGCGATTGTTGGTTCAACAGGTCTGTTTTTAATTCAACCCTGTTAAACTGTAAAACTTCAAATGCATATTGCAGCAATAAATATTTACAAGATTTATTCAGGCCGCTGCCATGAAACCGCGGATGCAGCCACGTCCACCCGATCTCAAGTCTTTTGTGGGGGAAAGAAATATTTCCATAGCGAGTACTTCCCGCCACAGCATTTGTTTTTTTATCAAATATTAAAAAAGGATAAGATTGTTTATTTTGCCGCTCTGCTAATGCTACGTCAATATACTCTTTAAGGTCGTTTGTATTTTCGAGATTGCTCATTCCCAGCCTCCATACCTGTGGTTCAAAAGCAATTGTTTCCAATAACGAGATATCTTCTATTTTTAATGGTGTAAGCCGCGCACTGTTATTTTCCAGGGTTATTTCTTCGGCAAAAAAAATATCGGGGTCATTCATTAGTTTTATTTTTAAAAACAAGATAAATCAAAATTTGATGGCAGAGTATTTGTTGCTTTTAGTTTGAAAAACCTTTTCTAATGAAATATAAATTTTACCATTCCATCTTTTCTTTTATCCTGCTATTTTTTATAGGCAAACAGGCTCAGTCGCAAACTATAAGTATAACACCTTATGTGTCGGTGACCGGCGCTTCTCCAATCGATTTAAAGAATTGTGGAGATGATCGCATGTTTGTTGTTGATCGGGCCGGCTATATCCGGGTGATAAATGCCAATGGTACTTTGCGCGCCACACCCTTCCTGGATATTCATACAAAAATTTCTTCAACAGGTTGTGAGGAAGGGTTTTTAGGAATGTCTTTTAGTCCTAATTATAAAACAGATCGCAAATTCTATGTGTATTATTCCACTAAGCCCGGAGCACAACTATATACCACTGCGGAAGAATATAAGGTAAGCGTAGCCGACACAAACATTGCTGATCCTTCTTCGGAGATACAGCTTTTTTTACAAGCTCAGCCTTTTTGTAATCATAAAGGAGGCAATATGATGTTTGGACCTGATGGGTATTTATACATTAACCTGGGCGATGGGGGAAGTGGCGGTGATCCTAATGGCAACGGTCAAAACAAAACCACTTTGCTGGGAAAGATATTGAGAGTTGATATCAGTAATTCATCTGCTCTGAATCCATATACTTCCCCGGTTTCAAACCCTTTTTATAATGATGGTACACCCCTTATTAAAAAAGAGATTTGGGCATATGGTGTGCGTAATCCATGGCGCTGCAGTTTCGACAGGATCACAGGCGATATGTGGGTTGGAGATGTTGGCCAGGATAAAGTTGAAGAAATAGATTTCCAGGTTGCCAATGCAGTTGGCGGAAGAAATTATGGATGGAACATTACAGAAGGTGATTCATGTTACAATGCTGCTACCTGCAACAAATCCGGCATAACCATGCCGGTATATGAATATTTTCATAATGGGGTTTCCTCTTCTATAACCGGCGGTTATGTTTACCGCAGCGCCCAATCAAAATCCCTTTGGGGGAAATATATTTTTGGAGATTATGTAAACAGATGGATTGATGCTTTTACTCTGAATGGCATGGGCACGGGGGGAGTAGCCACTCTCCTGATCACCCCTTCAGAAAATGTTATCTCATTTGGGGAAGACCGGTATGGGGATCAGTACATCTTATTTAATAACGATAACACAGTCTATAAATTTGAAGATGGAAGCAGTACACGGCAGCCAAAAGCGTTTATTGTTTCCACAACAGACGAAGGGGGTGGTATTTATTTATTGCATGGTTTACAGGGCCGCAATTTAACTTATCAATGGTTAAGGAATAGTGTGCCAATACCCGGAGCTACCTCCCCAGATTATACCGCTTCAGCATCAGGCACCTATACCTTGCAGGTTACGAATAGCCTGGGTTTCAGCGATATTTCTGATCCGTTCGTTTTAGGCGCCTTACCAGTAACCTTACATAATTTTTTAGCGCACAGGATTGATAATAAAGTGCAGTTACAATGGTTATCAGGGGATAAACAAAATATTACAGGCTATACAATTTTAAGAAGAAGCAATGACGAAAATAATTTTTCAGTAATTGGATTTGTATCAGCCAGGAGCAATGGAAGTAATATTGAAACCCAATATAACTTTACAGATTCATTTCCTGTTGCCGGTAAAAAATCATTCTATCGCCTGAAATTACAGAACAGGGATGGCTCATTTAGTTTTTCCGATATCCGCATAATTTCTCCCGGTAATGGTAATATTTATTTCAGCTTTTATCCAAATCCTGCAAAAGATCATGTTGTAATCAATGTTAACAACGTACAACTTCCGGGGCAATTATCTGTTTATGATAATTCTGGCAGACTGGTAAAACATTTACAGCTTACTCAACAAACAACAACGGTTTCTTTGAAAGGATTTAATGGAATGTATAACATTCAATTTATTGGTGCAGATGGTGAAAAGTTTTCCAGTGAGAAACTGGTAGTGGAATAGGGTTATTGTATTTTATTTTTACGGGGATGTGTATTGTTGGTTGTTATTGATTATTTAGCAGGATAATTATGGATAATTATATTATACCATCACAAACACGCATAGGCCATGTTCATTTAAAAGTTGCCATACTTGAAAGGGCACTTGCTTTTTATTGCGATATACTTGGATTTGAAATGGTAACGACTTACGGCTCCGATGCAGCATTTATTTCTGCCGGCGGTTACCACCACCACATTGGATTGAATACATGGTATAGTAAAAATGCCGCGCCGGCTCCATTACACAGTGCGGGCTTATTTCATACAGCAATTTTGTACCCCAGACGAAAAGACCTGGCAATCGCTTATAAACGATTGATGGACGCAGGTTATCCGTTGACAGGAGTGGCTGACCACGGTGTATCAGAGGCTTTATATTTAGATGACCCGGATAAAAACGGGGTAGAACTTTACTGGGACAGGCCACGGGATGAATGGCCAAAAAAACAGGATGGCTCCATTGATATGTATACACAATCTTTGGATCTAGATGATCTGTTGAAAGAATTAGTTTGATATTGAAGTAAAGAATTGTATTGCAATAATCCGCAAAGGAAAATACAAAGAAAAAAGGTCAACAAAGTTTTCTCCGCGTTCTTTGCGAAGTTCTAACGGTACTGGTTACCTGCTAAATGCAAACCATTTCTTTATTAGCAACCTCGTAAATTATTTACCACTATACATTTTTGCTGCAACATCAGCATCTCTACTATAAATATCATCCCTGAAATTCAGCATACCATTTTCATCAACCCATGCTGTATAATAGGTGATAAAAACGGGTATGGGATCTTTTACAGTTACATATGTTTCATGATCCTGGTTCATTGCTTCTTCAATTTTATCGGGTGGCCAGCTTGAGTTGTCTTTTAAAAGATATTGCGCCATTTTAACCGGGTCGCTAAGTCTGATGCACCCGTGACTGTAAGCTCTTTTATCCTGGCTGAATAAGGATTTAGCAGGGGTATCATGAAAATATATATCAAAACTATTTGGGAATAAGAACTTAACTCTTCCTAATGAATTTTTCTCTCCGGGTTTTTGCCTAACTACCGGCAGACTACCATTATAACCGGTAATTTCCATGTTCTGCTGTTCAATGTAATTTGCATTGCTGGCCATGTGTGGAACAATTTCTTTTTTTACAATGCTGGTAGGGACGTTCCAGTACGGACTAAAAACAATCGTGCTCAATTTGCCGGTAAATAAAACGGTATTATGACCTTCTTTACCCACCACCACATCCATATCGAAAACTTTGTTTTTTCCATCAACAAAATGCAATACAAATTCCGGCAGGTTAACCAGGATCAGTTTTCCATCAGGTTCCTGTGGCATCCAACGCATCCGGTTTAAATTTATATAAAGTTGTTCCACTCTTTGCGAGGCAGTTACATTAAGGTCTTTAATGAGACCTGTTGTAATAACCCCATTCTGATTGTATCCCAGCCTTTGCTGAAATAATTTTATTCCGTTTTGCAGTGAGTCATCGAACACCTGGCCGCTATCACCCACGGGCATGTCGCCGGTAATTTGCAAGCGTTTTTTTAGCGTTGCGATCATTGGTGAACTTTTTCCTTTTTTATATTGTTTGGCATCCCCGGCAATCTGAGGCCAGCCCCCATTTTTTTGTATATCGTAATATATTTTCAATTGTTCTTTCAATTGCTTATATGCATTGTTTACATCATCGAAATATTTATTGTCTTTGTGTTTCTTTGTCAGGAGTGAATCTGCCAGGACCATTGCATCTTCTTTTTTTATCGGCACAAAATGTTCCATCTCTTTGCGTTTCACAAAACCTTTTTCATAATTAGATAATGTATATACTATCAAATGGCTGGTTAAGGAAAGTTCTGTATTGACCATATTTTTATCGCTTGCTTTTACAGAATAATCTGTATCAGCCATCAGGTTTTCCATAACCTTTTTTAAAGCAGGATCTTTGGGAGCATCCGTTTCAGTGAATGCTGCATAATTATACAGGTTCCAGAAACCTAATGCCTGTTCCGTTAATCCCTTTGATGAGAACCAGGCGAACTGGTAGTTGCGGGCATTGTAAAAACTTCTCATGCGGCGTAATACCGAATCGGCCACCTTATTTTTACTGATAAAATTTTCAACAGCAGCGCTGTCAAGAAAAATATCATTGTATGCATTGTATGCATTGATAGAGTAATCTCTTTTAGTGATCTTTTTTTCATTTTTCGCGGAAGTATCATCGCTGCCCTCACTTTGCCCGTTTGAATTTTGCTTACTGTTACAGGCAATAAAAAAGCTGCAGATTACGGCAGCAAGAAGAATATGCTTTTTCATAAGAAAGGATATTTACAAATGCTGTGCCTAACATGCACAACATTTGTAAATTTATTTTTTAGATGTAGTTTAAGTAAAATTGTATGTAGCAATTATGCCTGTCTCCAGTTCCTTGTTCTCCTGAAATTAGCGTGTGATGCAGGTTTCCGGGAAAGCGGATTTTTTTGAACCACCGGGTTTTGTACAAACCTTGCAGCGCTTGGAAACGGATGATCTTCAATTATGGTTATAGACTGATCGATCAGTTTATGAATATCCCTTAAATATTCTCTTTCTTCGGTATCACAAAAAGAAAGCGCAATAC
>JACDBU010000035.1 GCA_013694745.1 Chitinophagaceae bacterium | reverse complement strand
GAATTGTTGACTAACGAATTTAAAAACTGTACACTTTTACCAAGTGTAAAAAAAGAAGTTGAAAATCAAAAACTGTACACTTTTACCGTTAAGGTAAACAGTAAGAATGTACAGAACTTAAACCCGGTGTATCAGTCCGGTAAGTTATAAATTTGTGGTTTAATTTGAGATTAATAAGAGAATTATGGTAACTGAAAAACAATTAGCCAATCTTCGTCCGGCAAAAAGTGGGGAAGTTAGAAATAGAAATGGTGCGCCAAAAAAACTGCCTGATCTTAAAATACTAATAGCAACCGAACTAACTAAAGAAGTTGATGGTAAAACTAATGCCGAAAGGATATTAGCAGCATTACAAAAGAAGGCAGAGAAAGGAGACGTAAGAGCCGCCGAATTACTTTTGGATAGGGCGTATGGCAAGGCTCATCAACATATACAGATTGAAGATGTAACTAATCGGGAACGGGTAATAAGATTTTCGGATGGACAAATTAAAAGAATAGGATAGAAAATTTTTATTTTGTTTTTTGCCGGCTATTCGTGGTTGTGTTAATTATTAATTTTTCTCTAGCAATTTTTTCTTTTGTGCGTCATACTCTGCTTGTGTCAAAACACCTTCATCCAAAAGTTTTTTGAGCTTTGTTAATTCATCTGCTACGCTAATTTGTGATTTAACTTCAACAATCGTAGCAGCTTGAACGGGCTTTGGTTTGAACATGGTAGGTACAACTATTTCTCCCGATTCAATTGCAGCATCTGCATCAATTTCAACTTTCCCCAACAACCCCCATTTAACAAAAACCAAATAATTATATCCGTGTTTTTTGCGTCCTACTTTGTCTACTTTAACCACTTTAAAATGCTGTCCGCTAAACTTTCTGTTAATTGAGTTTCTCGAATTCACTCCCGTATTGTCCTCCCCCCCAAATCCCATAAGGGAATTTCTACTAATTCGGATATATTTAAAATCACCGTCCGGCATTGTTCCTTTCCCGAAAGTTATTTCTTGTCCTTCTACAATTTTATAACCGCTTGTTGTAAATAATGTGTCCTTTACAATTATTGGTAATATCCTTTCAGTTTCTTGAGCATAAGAGTTTGCGATGATGATTAGAGTCGCAAAAAATAAAATTGTTTTTTTCATTTGGCAAATTGTGTTTTAATAAGAATCTATATATTCAAACATAAACTAAAATGTACTGAAAACACCTTAAAATGTATTTAAAAGTACCCCCACGTGTACCCCACAAATAAAAACACCGTATAAAAAGTTGATTTATAAGGTGTTACCATTGAGTGTTGTGGTGTGGGGCGGGATCGAACCGCCGACACAAGGATTTTCAGTCCTTTGCTCTACCGACTGAGCTACCGCACCATTTTTCTTCGGCATTCCCTTATGTTATGCTCTGCACATAAACTTCGGGCGGCAAATATAAGAATTCTTATTTCACTTAATTGCCATACTCGCACAAAAACTTTATCCGCATAATCTTAAGCTGCTCCCAGCTGTAATCACCATCTGCAAGCTCTTCCTTAGCAATATCAAGACTTGATGTTTGACAACCTTTAAAATAATCGATGATCTCCTCCCGCTCGCTTTCTTCTACCAGGTCCTCGATGGCATAATCAAGATTTAATTTGGTACCACTGGCAACAATGGTTTCCATTTCTTCAAGAAGGTCTTCGATCTTAAGCGTTTTATTCCGCGCAATGAGCTCAAGCGGCATTTTTTTATCAACGTTCTGGATGATGAAAACTTTATTGCTGTTTTTATTGACCACGCTTTTCATTACAAAATCATCGGGTCTTTCGATATTATTTTCTGCCACATATTTTGCAATAAGATCAGTAAATTTTTTACCATACCGCAAGGCTTTTCCTTTACTTACACCCTGGCATTTTTCTAATTCTTCAATAGTGGTTGGGTATAAGGTAGCCATATCATCCAGGCTGGTTTCAAGGAAAATAACAAACGGCGGAAGATTTTTTTCACGGGCAACCTGTTTGCGCAATTGTTTCAGCATTTCCAGCAAACCCTCATCCATGGCTGCTGACGCCACATTTGCACCCGGACCTTCATCGTCATCAGCTACTGCTTCCTCAAACCTGTTGTTTAGTGTTATTTTAAAAGAAACAGGTTTCTTTAGAAAAGCTTCGCCTTTTTTAGTGAACTTAAGCAACCCGTATTCTTCGATATCTTTTTTTATCAGGTTTTCCAATAGCATTTGACGCAAAAGCGAATTCCAGAAGTGGTCATCCTTATCTTTTCCTATCCCAAAAACATCCAGCTCATCATGCCTGTACATTTTTATCTGGGGATTTAAACTGCCGGTGAGCACACATATCACATATTCCAGGATAAAGCTTTCGTTCAGCGCCTTTATAACTTTCAACGCCTGTAAGGTTTCTGTTTTTACTTCCGTTTTTTCTTTAGGATTTTTGCAGTTATCGCACATACCGCCGCAATCCCCGGCATCATACTCCTCGCCAAAATAATTGAGTAAAATTTTTCTCCGGCATGCAGCGCTCTCAGAATACGAAACGGTTTCGCTTATGAGTTGTGCGCCAACCTCTCTTTCACTAAGGGGTTTATCACGCATTAAATGCTCCAGCTTTGCCACATCTTTATGAGAATAATATAAAATGCATTTCCCTTCAAGCCCATCCCTGCCTGCGCGACCCGTTTCCTGGTAA
Source organism: Chitinophagaceae bacterium (assembly GCA_013694745.1). Taxonomy (GTDB): domain Bacteria; phylum Bacteroidota; class Bacteroidia; order Chitinophagales; family Chitinophagaceae; genus Ginsengibacter. The sequence goes on along the minus strand of JACDBU010000035.1, from coordinate 13,297 downwards.
TAGTTTTCAATTGATTTGGGGATATTATAATGTATAACAAAGCGAACATCCGGTTTATCAATGCCCATACCAAAGGCTATGGTAGCAACGATCACCTGTACGTCTTCATTCAAAAAAGCATCCTGTCTTTTGGCGCGTAACTTTGGATCCAGCCCCGCATGATAAGCAACGGCTTTTATACCATTGGCCATCAGCATTTCGGCGAGCTCTTCTGTTGTTTTGCGGTTAAGTGTATAAATTATGCCGCTTTTACCTGCATTTTGAGAAATGAATTTTACAATACTTTTTACTGCCTGTTCCTTTTTAATTTTTGGCTGAATTTCATAATAAAGATTGGCGCGGTTAAATGATGAAATAAATATTTCAGGTGAACGCAACCCAAGGTTTTTTACAATATCGCTTTGCACTTTTGGGGTAGCCGTTGCCGTTAGTGCAATGACAGGGATTTTTTTTTCTATCAAATCCATTATTTCTCTCAGCCTCCGGTATTCCGGTCTAAAATCATGCCCCCACTCGCTTATGCAATGCGCCTCATCAACAGCAAAAAAAGATATATCCAGGTCTTTAAAAAATTCAATGTTCTCCTCTTTGGTAAGCGTTTCAGGTGCTACGTATAACATTTTTGTTTTTCCTGAAACAAGATCTTCCTTAACTATCTTTTGTTGTCCTTTATTGAGCGTACTGTTTAAAAAGTGGGCGATATGGTCTTTGCTGCTGTAACCCCTCACCAGGTCTACCTGGTTTTTCATCAATGCAATTAAAGGGGATACAATTATTGCGCAACCTTTGCTGATAATGGCTGGTAACTGGTAGCAAAGACTTTTGCCACCACCGGTTGGCATTATTACAAAAGTATCTTTGCCCGCCATAAGGTTATTGATGATCTCTTCCTGGGGATATTTAAATGTATCGAAACCAAAATGTTCCTGCAGCTTTTTTGCAAGATCGGTTTGTGTCTTTTCAATTTTGGTACTGCCTTTGCTGGTGGCTGTCTTCCCGGAGATAATGGCTGGTAATTTAGATTTGATTGTCGGCATAATAATTCTTACTCACGTTTTTAAAAAAGGTCACGAAGTTACCTATTGTTTTGCCAAAATCAATTCACCAAAACATATAACTTTGTTATAACAAGGGCCTGCATAATTTATTGTTGATTAAGATACATATAATTATTTTGTTAGCTGGTATGTTTTGCGTGGTGCCGTAATTAAAGTAGGTTTGTAGGTTATGCTTTTTATTTTTTTACGTTTTGCAGTGATCAAGAATTATGAAAACATTTGATATTATCTCTGCTGCAAAAAAAACAATTCTTCAACAGGCAGACTCAATAAAAGGGCTGGCAACTTATATTAATGAGGATTTCAGTGCGGTGATCCAATTAATTTTAAACTGCAAGGGTCGACTGGTAATAAGCGGTATTGGCAAAAGCGCAATTGTTGCACAAAAAATAGTAGCTACCCTCAACAGTACGGGCACACCCTCCCTTTTTATGCATGCGGCAGATGCCATACATGGTGATATAGGTATGGTACAACAGAATGATGTAGTTATGATAATAAGCAAAAGTGGCGATAGTCCTGAAATTAAAGTGCTGGTTCCGCTCCTCAAAAATTTTGGAAATATAATTATTGCCATGGCAGGGCAAACAAAATCCTTCCTGGCACTCCAGGCAGATATGGTTTTGAACACTACGGTAGAAGAAGAGGCTTGCCCTAATAATCTTGCTCCTACAACCAGTACCACTGCACAAATTGTAATGGGCGATGCGCTGGCTATTTGCCTCATGGAATGCAAAGGATTTGGGGCTGATGATTTTGCAAAGTTCCATCCCGGAGGAACATTGGGTAAAAAATTATACCTGCGGGTCAGCGACCTGATCGTTCACAATGAAAAGCCTAAAGTTTCACTAACAAACGGGCTTAAAGATGTGATAATCGAGATCACTAAAAACAGGCTTGGTGCCGCTGCGGTAGTGGATAATAACAATAAGGTACTGGGCATCATAACCGACGGAGACCTGAGGAGAATGCTAGAAAAAAATACTTCCTCCGCAATGCATACTTCATTAAATGATGTTACGGCAAATGATATCATGACCCCAGACCCAAAAAAAATAAATTGTGAAGACCTGGCCGTTGATGCCCTTGATGTGATGAGAAAAAATAATATTAACCAGCTGGTAGTAACTGATAATAACCAGTATGCCGGAATTATACATTTACACGACCTTGTAAGGGAAGGAATAATTTAATATTTACGCATGAAGAAAAATAATTATGTGGCAATTATGGCGGGTGGAATTGGAAGCCGGTTCTGGCCAATGAGCCGTTCGGATTATCCAAAACAATTTCTCGATATTTTAAATACCGGTCGTACACTTATACAGGCCACCTATGATCGCTACGCCCAATTCATTATTCCGGAGAATATTTATGTAGTTACCACACAGCAATACCGTACAATTGTAGAAAAACAATTACCGGAACTGAATAAAGATAATATCATCTGCGAGCCATCGCGCAAAAACACAGCTCCGTGCGTGGCCTATATTTCTTACAAACTACAGCAGCTCAATCCAAAAAGCAACCTCATCTGCGCGCCAGCCGATCACCATATACCAGACACCATTTCATTTATAAAAGTTAGCCTGGAGGCGCTTGATTTTACAGTGAAACACAACGCCCTGCTTACTTTGGGCGTTAAGCCCTCTTACCCAAATACGGGGTATGGTTATATCCAGTATGAAGAACAATCAGTAGGTGATAATATTTATAAAGTGAAAACCTTCACGGAAAAACCGGATCTGCAGCTTGCTAAAACATTTATTGCCAGTGGTGATTTTTTATGGAACTCCGGCATATTTGTATGGCAGACAAAAAGTATTGTAACTTCTTTTGAAAAATACCTTCCTGAGATACACGAAGTTTTTGATGCGGAAAAAAAAGCGTTGAACACCCCCGACGAACAAGCCGCGATCGAAAATATTTACCCGCAATGTGTAAATATTTCTATTGATTACGGTATAATTGAAAAGGCGGATAACGTGTATGTGATCCCTTCTTCATTTGGGTGGAGCGACCTGGGAACATGGGGAAGCGCTTATGAAAATCTGGAAAAGGATTATTTTGAAAATGCGGTTGCCGGAAATAATGTAATGGTTTTCGACAGCACAAAAAATGTGGTGCACGCCAATAATAATAAACTGGTATTGCTGCAGGGGCTTGACGATTTTATTGTGGTTGATACAAAAGATGTTTTGCTCATCTGCAAAAAAGAAAAAGAGCAGGAAGTAAAAGATTACCTGGCAGAAGTAAAAAGAAATAAGGGCGATAGATTTTTATAATCTTACAAAAGTAAAATTTTTTTGGTTACTCCTTCCATACAAAGCAAACTTCCGCATATTGGCCCCACCATATTTACTGTGATGAGTTCTTTGGCCATACAGTACAAAGCAATAAACTTAGGGCAGGGTTTTCCAGATTACGCAATGAACCCCGAACTGGTAGGGCTGGTAAATTCCTATATGCGCTTGGGGTTCAACCAATATGTACACATGAATGGCCTGCCTGCTTTAAGAGAAGTGCTTTCCCAAAAAGTTTTTGATCTATATCAACTCGGGTTAAATGCCGATACTGAAATTACGGTAACACCGGGGGGCACGTATGCTATTTACACTGCCCTAACCACCGTGTTACAGCCGGGTGACGAAGTAATTATTTTTGAACCGGCATATGACAGCTATATTCCAAATGTTGAGATCAATGGAGCGATTCCTGTTTTAATTCCGCTTACCTACCCGGATTATAAAATTGACTGGGAGAAAGTAAAAAGCGCCGTTACTGAAAAAACAAAAATGATAATGCTCAACTCACCGCACAACCCTACAGGCAGTGTGTTGAGTAAAGAAGATATCCGGGAATTGCAAAATATTGTTGCAGGCACCAAAATTTTCATACTAAGCGATGAGGTATACGAACACTTGATCTTCGATAATAAAGAACATGAAAGTATTCTGCGGTATCCGGACCTGTATGCAAGAAGCTTCGTGTGTTTTTCTTTTGGTAAGGTTTTTCATTGTACCGGCTGGAAGCTTGGCTACTGTATTGCACCGGAAAAAATAATGACTGAATTCAGGAAAGTACACCAGTTCAATTGTTTTACCTGTAATACGCCCATGCAGTTTGCCCTGGCAGATTTTTTAAAACTAAAAGAAAACTACCTGGGCCTGGGACAATTTATGCAGCAAAAACGAGATTACTTTTTGGGGTTGATGCAACAAACAAAATTCAAAGCACTTCCATCGCATGGGAGTTATTTTCAACTATATAATTATGAAGGGATAAGCGATGAAAATGAAAAACAATTTGCCCTCCGGTTAACAAAGGATTTTGGCGTGGCAACCATACCAACTTCTGCCTTTTATAAAAACGAACAGGACAATAAAGTGTTGCGCTTTTGTTTTGCAAAAAAAGAAACCACTTTAGAGGAAGCGGTTAACAGGCTTATAAAGATGTAGCCGGGTAATGGTAAAGGGGCCATTTTTAATTTAAAAACCGCCATTCCCATCAAAACTTGAATTATGTGGAAATTTAACAACATCCATTCCTGGCTACAGGCTGGTAAAGAATGGCCTGCCATTTGATAATGAATAATAATCTTAATCAATAAATTTATCTAAAATGAAAAAGGTAAGTATCGTTTTTTTATTTTTTGCCGGCACAACTGTTTTCCAGGCCTGCAATGATTCCAGTACAACACAGGATACTGCTACAACAAGTACAGATTCCACTAAAATGGCGCCAGCAACTACGGATACCGGTATGGCTAATAATAACATGGCATCAACTGCCCCCGTAAGTAAGGAGTCGTCTGAATTCGTAATGAAGGCTGCAAGCGGGGGAATGATGGAAGTAGAACTGGGGCAAATGGCACAACAAAAGGCAAAAAGTCAAAGAGTAAAAGACTTTGCCAGCATGCTCGTTACTGATCATACAAATGCAAACAATGAATTAAAATCCCTGGCCACCGCGAATAATGTTTCAGTGCCTACTACTATGATGACAGATCATCAAAAGCATGTTGATATGATGAAAAATAAAACGGGGACTGATTTTGATAAAGCCTATATAAGCATGATGGTAGCTGACCATAAGGAAGATATAGAACAATATAAAAAAGAAGCAAATGCAACATCGAATGATGCATTCAAAGGCTTTGCGGCTAAAGCGTTGCCGGTATTACAAAAACATATGGATAGTGCACAGGCAATACACAATGGTAAAATGTAGTTTTTAGTTTTTATAAAAATCAGGAAGAGGATGCAGCAATGTGTCCTTTTTTTGTTTTTACAGCTGAACAATTTTAAGAAAGGGTGTGCTAAAAGATCATTACAGAACTTGCTAATATTTTATTCAATAAATTAATAAAACTGTTGTGTATATTTAAGTACTACCGGTTTTATTTACAGAATACTCATCAGGCAATCTCTAACTGTAATCGATGAACGCAGAGATCTTATCACGCATACAATTCGCCTTCACCATTGCCTTTCATTATATCTATCCGCCGTTAAGTATTGGTCTGGGAGTTATGCTCGTACTCATGGAAGGCATGTACCTGAAAACCGGTAAAAAAGTCTATGAAATAATGACCCGGTTCTGGATAAAGATCTTTGCCCTTATTTTCGGAATTGGTGTGGCAACAGGTATCATCATGGAATTTGAATTTGGTACTAACTGGGCCGTGTACTCGAAATATGTTGGAGACGTTTTTGGAAGTGCCCTGGCGAGTGAAGGCCTTTTTGCCTTTGCCCTTGAAAGCGGGTTTTTGGGCATCCTCATATTTGGCTGGAACAGGGTTAATGCCAAAGTGCATTTTTTTGCAACCATAATGGTAGCCTTCGGGGCAATCTTTTCAGCAGTTTGGATAGTAATAGCAAATTCATGGCAGCAAACCCCTGCAGGTTTTCATATAGTGGGCGATGGGCTTCATGCCCGTGCCGAGATAACTGATTTTTGGGCGATGGTTTTTAATCCTTCATCCATGACACGACTGATACATGTGCTGATAGCAGCATTTTTATCGGGTGCATTTTTGGTATTGAGTGTACATGCTTATTATATCGTAAAAAATAAATTCATAGATCTGGCAACCCGTGGTTTTAAGATAGCACTCGTTTTTGCTACCATCGCTTCCTTACTTCAATTGTGGTCTGGCGACAGCTCGGCAAAAAAAGTAGCTGCGTACCAGCCAGCAAAGCTTGCGGCCTTTGAAGGGCATTACGACAGTGCATCAAAAGCAGATATGTACGTTTTTGGAATTACGGATCCAAAAAAACAAACCTCGTTTGGTATAAAATTTCCAGGCGGGCTCTCATTTCTTTTATATGGAAATTTTAATGCACCGGTAAAAGGAATAAATGCTTTTAAAAAAGAAGACCGGCCCGGAGATCATGCAATAAAATTTGTTTTTCAAACATATCACATCATGATCGTTTGTGGCATATTAATGATAGCCCTTTCCCTGTATGGTTGCTTTCTTTGGTGGCGGGGCAAATTATTCAATCGTAAATGGGTGATGGCAATTTTTTGTTTTTCTGTTTTCATCCCCCAAATTGGAAACCAGGTTGGGTGGTACAGCGCGGAAGTTGGGAGGCAACCCTGGCTGGTGTATGGACTACTTAAAACCAGTGAGGGACTAACCCGTTCTTTAAAAGAAGGGCAGGTATTATTTTCATTGATATTGTTCACCCTGGTTTACCTGATGCTCTTTTTATTATTTATTTATATGATGAACAAACATATTAAACACGGGCCGGCTGATGAGAAAAATAATATGATACCTCCAGGTAGTAAACGCAATAACCCCATCATCGAAAACTCATAATGGAAAAATTTGCCGGCTTAGATCTGCAGACATATTGGTTTCTTATACTGGGGGGCCTTTTTAGCGCTTATGCCATATTGGATGGTTTTGATCTTGGCGCCGGCGCCCTGCATTTATTCTTAAAAAAAGAAGAAAGCAGGAGGATCGCAATGAATGCTGTTGGACCTGTATTTGACGGCAACGAGGTTTGGTTGGTAATGGGCGGCGGTGCTTTGTTTGCCGGCTTTCCCGTTGCTTATGCAACCGCCCTTTCTGCAATGTACATTCCCTTTATTTTTTTATTTGTTGGATTGATCTGGAGAACGGTTGCCATAGAGTTTCGCAATAAAGAATCCATGCCCTGGTGGCGTAAGACCTGGGATATTGTATATACCTTTTCAAGCATAAGCATTGCTTTTACACTTGGATTGATTTTAGGAAATGTTGTTTACGGAATGTCATTTAATAGTGAAGGAGATTTTACGGGAAATTTTTACGATCTCTTTAATCCATATGCACTGATAACCGGTTTAACAGCGGTTGCCTTATTTATGATGCATGGGGCTGTTTATCTTTCATTGAAAACAGAAGGCAGGCTTTTTACAAAGCTCGTTATTATGATAAGACGATTTGTACTTTTTTTTATTCTCACATTTATTATGCAGGCCATTGCAACTATTGTCTTCATCCCCTACATCGCCGAACGGTTTAAAAAATATCCCTGGATTTTTATCTTCCCCCTGATCACAGTTCTCAGCATCGCCAATATTCCAAGGCTTGTATGGAAAAAAAAATATGGGCTTGCGTTTTTCTTTTCTTCGGTTACCATAGCATCAATGTTTTCCCTTGTTGCGCTTGCATTGTACCCCAACCTGCTTATATGTTCCGTTGCATCCATGCATAATATCAATATTTATAATGCGGCTTCTTCTACAACCACTTTAAAAACTTTATTGCTGATAGCGTGTATTGCAACCCCGCTGGTTTTAACTTATACCGTCTTTGTTTTTTTTACGTTTAAAGGCAAAGCGAAACTGGATGAGCATCCCGGGGATTAAATACCATTATTTTTTCTACAAACCATACTGCTTACTTATCGCGAGCATTCTTTCAATGGGTTTCCTGGCAGCTTCTAAAATATTTTTATCCATTATTATTTCCGGTGCTTCATATTGCATACACAGGTATAATTTTTCAAGTGTATTTAATTTCATGTACGGGCAATCATTGCAGGCACACATATTATCTGGTGGTGCAGGAATAAAAGTTTTATAGGGCGACTCTTTTTGCATCTGGTGAAGGATACCGGTTTCGGTTGCTACGATATATTCCTGCCCATCGTCATTCATTGTATATTTCAGCAAAGAAGTTGTACTGCCAATATAATCTGCCAGTCGTAAAACCGGTTCTTCGCATTCGGGATGCGCAATCACTTTTGCTTTTGGGTGCCGGATCTTTAACCGCGTTATTTTTTCAACACTAAATATTTCATGAACAATGCAGGCTCCATTCCATAAAACCATATCACGCCCCGTCTTCTTTTTTAAATAAGCACCAAGGTTTTTGTCGGGAGCAAAAATTATTTTTTGGTCTTTTGGCAGGCTTTCAATTATTTTTTCTGCATTGGATGAGGTGCAGATTATATCACTTAAGGATTTAATATCTGCAGTGCAGTTAATGTAGCTTATCACAACATGCCCCGGGTGCTTTTCTTTGAATTGCCTGAACAATGCAGCTGGTGCAGAATCTGCTAAGGAACACCCTGCTTTAAGATCGGGTAGTAAAACTTTTTTATGGGGATTAAGGATTTTTGCGGTTTCTGCCATAAAATGTACGCCGGCAAAAACAATGATATCAGCTTCTGTCTTTTCTGCTTTCTGTGCAAGTCCCAGGCTATCACCAATAAAATCTGCAACATCCTGTATATCGGGTTCCTGGTAATAGTGAGCAAGTATGATGGCATTTTTTTCTTTTTTTAATCGCTCAATTTCTGCGAAGAGGTCCAAGTTAACATCAATATCAATATCCAGAAAACCTTTTTTTTTGATGTTTGATTTTGCGAAGTCAATGTTAATATCCATCATAGTATTTAATATTAATATCTTATTTATATAATAGCCTACTACTATTAGGGCTGTGGATTTGTGGAAAGTAAATCATTTTATAATAGTGTAAAATTAGAATATTGTGTTTATCCACTTTCATTAACAATTCTAAACAAGATAATTTAACAATACAGGCCTGCTTTAAAGTGGTTTATCCACACGCGTGTATTAAAAAGTATGAGGAGAATAAAATGCGCATTATTTTTTTTAATCTTGTTAATCACCAGCCTGTAAAATGTTGGTTACTTCATTCAAACTAAGGCCCACCTGTTTTAGAGGGTAGTTTATTCTTTACTGCTAACAAATAAAAAAAGGAAAAGAGCCTTTATCAACATAAAAAACAATCTTCCCCCATACCCTGTTAATACAAAAAAATGGGGAGAAATGGAAGATAAACAGAACTGCAAATCCTTTCTGTATATACCTGTGATAGTTTTTTAGCAGTTTGCTGCTATTTTAAATTACACTATTTTTGCCGACTTATTTAAAACAAGTATAGAACCACTATGTCAATTATTCAAACAATACGTGATAAAGGAGCTGCAATAGTAATTGGCGTAATTGCACTAAGCCTTATTGGATTTTTGCTTATGGATGCCCGCAGCGGAGCCAGCAAAGGTTTATTTGGCGGCAATACCACCACTCTTGGAAGTGTAAATGGAAAACCAATTGAAAACGAAGAATTTGATACGAAGGTTAAAGCACAGGAGCAACAAAACCCCGGTACAGCAGCAGCCCAGCAAAACCGCCAGCAGGTATGGGACCAGATGGTAGCCGAAAGGGTAGTTACCACGCAATTTGAAAAATTAGGGATAGCGTTTACACCAAAAGAGGTAAGTTCTATAATGTTTAGTGATGATGCGCCGCAACAGCTAAAACAAGCATTTACTGATCCTAACACCGGGCAATATGATATTGCCAAAGCCCAGCAATGGTGGTCCACTATTAAAAAAAGTAAAAGTGAGGAGCAAAGAGATGCGGTGTATACACAGGTTATTGATCCAATGCGGATAAGCAGTTTGTATAATAAATATACATCCATGATTGCAGGGAGTATTTATACACCGGCCTGGCTTGCTGCAAAACAGGATGAGGAAACAAGATCTTTTTCTAACATTTCTTACGTTGCTATTCCTTATAGTGAAATAAGCGACAGTGCTGTAAAAGTTACCGATGATGATATTAAAGAATATATTGAAAATAATAAGCTGAAATACAAGCAGGAGGCTGGCCGAATGTTATCTTATGTATCATTTAATGCAGCACCAAATACAAAGGACAGTGCTTTTACGAGAGATGCAATACTGGCATTGAAAAATAATTTAACTACTGATACAAATGCAAAGGCATTTATCGCCAGGAATAACTCTGCTATCAATTTTTTTGATGGTTATACATCAAAGACAAAAATACAAGTACCCAATAAAGATTCTATAATCAACTTACCCGATGGCGGTTTATACGGCCCTTATCTTGATGGCACCAGTTATGTTATAGCAAAAAAAGTTTCAACCAAAATTTTACCAGATAGTATCAAATGCAGGCATATATTATTAGGAACAAATGACCCGCAATCAGGCCAGCAGCTGATGCCGGATAGTATTGCAAAACAAAAGATAGACAGCATAGAAGCAGCCATTAAAGGTGGTGCAGATTTTAATGCCCTGGAAGAAAAATATTCAACAGATAAAGCTGCACAAAAAGACAAAGGGGTAATGACATTTGATCTTACAACCATCCAGGGAGATGGGTTTGCAAAAGAATTTGGCGATTTTTTATTGAACGAAAAAGGGGAAACAAAAAAGGTGGTACACACACAATTTGGATGGCACTATATTGAAATATTAGAAAAGAAAAACCCGGGTCCGGCGTATAAGATTGCATACATGGCCAGGGAAATTGTGCCTAGCGATGAAACGGTAAATGCTGCAAATGCTGCTGCTACTAAGCTTTCAGGAGAAGCCCGGGATATCAAACAGTTTGATGCTTATATAAAACAAAACGGGTTGAAAAAAACAGATATTCCAACCGTAGTTAAAGAAAATGATTACCAGCTGGGAAGTTTACCAGATGCCAGGCAAATAATAAAATGGTCTTTTGGTGCAAAGGACGGCGAAGTATCTGAACCCTATAATTTAGGAGAACAATTTGTTGTTGCAGTTGTAACAAAAAATGTGAAAGAAGGTATTCCTGACCCCGCAACCGCACGACCCAATGTGGAAGCAATTGTTCGTAACAGAAAAAAAGCTGACATCATAAAGAAAAAACTGGGTACACCTTCAACACTGGAAGCCGCTGCTGCTGTGTATCAAAAACAAGTTCTTTCAACCGGCGCTGATTCAACCTTAACATTAAACGCTATCCTTATAAATGGTGTTGGTAATGAACCACGGGTAGCCGGCGCCGCCTTTAATAAAGATTTTCAAACTAAAGTATCACCACCAATTGCGGGCAACACCGGTGTGTTTGTTTTAAAAATTAACAGCGTGGCTTTGAAACCACAAAACGGCGCAAATCAACCCGGAAAAAATACAGGCCAGGATGTTCAGTCGGTTTTAAATCAAATTTATCCGGCTTTAAAAAAGATGGCAGACATAACTGATAAGAGAAGTAAATTTTTCTAATCAAAGTAAGATTTTATATATTTAAGTCATAGGCAAAAAATTCAATACTATTTAAACGCTACCCAAAAGGTGGCGTTTTTTAATTGTTAAGAGCATTACAATCTATAACGATATCGTTAACTTTGTATAGGAAAATGCATATGGAAGAAGTAATAATAAATAAAGTTTCTGCTAGTGCTTTAATAACACTTGACCTGGAAATGTTTTATCCAAAAGAAGAAACAGTGATTTTTGACCTGAAGGACCACTTGTTCATGGGCTTGATATTGAAAGAAAAGGACTACAGGGACGGGTTAAAAGCAATTGATTTTGCAAAATATAAAAACAAGAACGTTTGTATCACCTGTACCGCAGATGCTGTTATACCCATGTGGGCATACATGCTTGCCGCAACAAAGCTTGAGCCATTTGCCACCGAAGTTTTATTTGGAGACGAACAATTTATGCGGAACACATTATTTCTTAGAAATCTGTCTAAAATAAATCCGGAAGAATATGCTGATAAAAGGGTGGTAATAAAAGGATGTGGCGATAAGGCAATTCCGGAAACCGCTTACGTTGAAATAACCAGGTTGCTACGCCCGGTTGTAAAAAGTATAATGTATGGAGAGCCTTGTAGTACGGTGCCGATTTATAAAAAAGTATAAATTAAAACCATCCTTTTTTCCGAAACATCCATAACATCCAGATAGGGATCAAAAGCATAGAACCCACCGCAATAAAAAAACCATATTGATTATGGAGCCAGGGGATTTTTTCAAAATTCATTCCAAAAATTCCCCCGATAACCGTTGCTGGCGCTAACAAACAGGTTACAATTGCCATCACCTTCATCACTTCATTCATTCTTAGATTTACATTATTCAGATAAAGGTCCTGCAGGTTTATCATCATATCACGATAATTTTCTGCAAGTTCATTTGCCTGGATAATATGATCATACACATCTTTAAAATACTTTAAATTTCTTTCATCTACCAGCTTACTTTCACTTCTTAATATTCCGTTTATTAATTCGCGTACGGGGGAAATACTTCTTTTTAAAAAGATCATTTCTTTACGCAGTGTATTTACTTTTGACAGGGTTTTGGTATCACCACGCTTTATAATGTCTTCTTCCAGGTTTTCAATCCCTTCACCAAATTTTTCCATCACTACAAAATAATTATCAACTATCATATCAATCAGTGAATAAAACAAATAGTCTGCTTTGCTTTGCCTGATCTTACTGCCGGCAATATTTATTTTTTCGCGTAAAGGGTTAAACACATCTTTCATCGCTTCTTCCTGGAAGCTCAGAACAAAATCTTTTCCAAGTATGATGCTTACTTGTTCACTCTCAATATCATGTGTTTCCTCATTGTAGGTAAGCATATTCAGTAAACAAAATAATATACCATTTATATCATCCATCTTTGGCCGCTGCCCAACGCTCAGTATATCTTCAATAATTAGCGGATGAATACCAAAATGCTGCCCCAGGTTTTCAACATCAGCTTTGCGCAACCCATCAACATTTATCCAGCTTACTTTTGATGAATCTAAATATTTATAACATTCGGGAACTGCGGTAAGCTCTTTTTTTTGTACATGCTCCTCATCGTAATCATAAACAAAAAATTTAATATCTGCCGATTCAACCCGTTTTGGTGCAGCCGTTGGATTAACCAGCAAAACCTTTTTCGTTTTCATTATATCCAATGG
>JACDBU010000032.1 GCA_013694745.1 Chitinophagaceae bacterium | reverse complement strand
CATTGTATTTTTCTTTTACCGCGATAGAATGTGCATAATTATCATCTTTATATATGGTGAGATAAAATAATGCTCCGGGCTTAACCATAGATAAGGCATTGTTGATGGCCTGCCACATATTACCCGTATGGTGAAGCACCCCCCATGAGTAAACGAGGTCGAATTGCCCAAGAGAAGAAATGAACTGGCTGTCCAGCACTGAACCATGAAGAACTTTCCAATTGGATGGTTTTCCTGATTTTTCCCAGTGATCCGTTGTAGCCGAAACACTGCTGGGATCGTAATCAAATGAAACCAGTTCCCTGGCACCCTGTTTCAGCAGCCCCAGAGAATGAATTCCTGAGCCGCTGCCCAGGTCGAGTACACGTTTCCCCTCAATATTTTCTTTCCCGATCCAATAACCGAGATCCTCGGCCGCCTTGTCAATCTCTTTTCCGGTAATGGATTTATTCAGCTCCTGCCAGTTGGCGCCAAAGGAGAAACTTATTTTTTTAGAATCCATGAGGATATAGTTTTAGGGTAAAACTATTAATTAGTTTTTATTATCTCTTTTTTGCCAGAACAATATTATTAAAATAAAGCGAATTGTTTTTCGGAAATAAAGGGGACAGCAGGCTGCCTGTAATATTAATGGGAATGATGAACAGCATTCTCAGAATGTAAGAAAGTGTTTTCGCCTTGATATCGAAGATACTGTAAAAATACAGCGCCCACAACTGGAAATTTACTTTTACGAAGTTTCCGCTTTTTCGGAACTCCACTACATCGAACCCGTTTTTTTCAAGGAGATGTTTAATGCCAAAGGAGGTGTATCTTCCAAAGTCGTAAGGAGCCTCATGCTCATTCCAGCAGAATGGAACGGTGATCAGCACCTTGCCATCTTTCTTCAATACCCGTTTGATCTCAACGATCACTTCATCCAGGTTGAAAATGTGTTCAAATACCTCACTACAAAAAACACTGTCAAAGCTTTCGTCGGCAAAAGGAATTGTTTTCCCATCATAATATACATCTACTTTTGAAAGTGTATGTTCATGGCCGGTCTGTTCCATGTCGATACCAATATAACGTTCAACAGAAAATAAAGATTCATATGGTTTTCTGCCGCAGCCAAAATCTAGCAGCTGACCGGATAAGTGTGGGGCCATTGCTTTAATATTGTGAAACAGGCTCTTTCTGATGAAATAAAAGGGATTGATCAGTAAGCCTGTTAGGCCAGGTGCAAAGCTTTGCGTTCTAAAAAAATCTTTTATCCGATCGTTAAGCGGCATTGGCTTGCATTTTTGTAAAAAGATTGATTTCAGCCGTTTTTAATCCCAGTAATATTAGCAGCATTATTTCAGGATATTCAAAATAATTGTCGATCAGTAGCAATAAAGGTAATAATAAGATCAGGAACTTAAGTAACCGGAAACTGGTTGATATTTGCGGGTCATTCTTATAAAGGGAATATAATTTGGCCATTCTGCGGTAGTGCATGAAATATAAAAAGACAAACGCAGCGGTAAACAGAATTCCGTATTCACCTAAAAATGCCAGAATGGAAGAAAAAGGCTGGTTCCTGAATCCGTCAAGATAAAGAGACTGTATTGTATTTTTTTCATTCCACAGAGAATAGGCATAATGTTTAAAATAGTATGGCTGTTCAGTATCCTTAATGAACGATACTTCCCTGAAGTAAGAAGGGCTGCCGACCATAAAAGCGCTACGGCTATTGTATGTTCCTGGTCCCGATCCGAATAAAAAATCCTTGGCATTAAGCGGATAGGAGATAAAATAATTATAAAAAGATGTAAGTTTCCGAGCACCGTTCGACCCGTTAAAACTGCTCAGTTTTTTGATATTGGTAATGTTATAATTAAGTGTATCGGGCTTAATCATCATCATCAAAAAATAGATCAGTATAATTGACAGGATGCCACCAAAAAATGTTTTGAAAAAAGATTTGACATTGATGCTGAAAAAGCTCATTATGAAGGCTACGATACACACTGCAAGCCCGGCCCCATAAAAACATAAGACTGCGGAGAGCAGAAAAAACAGGCTTATGAATAAGTTAGCAGTATGCTTAAGATAAATATACTTAACGAAATAATAAAAGAAGATCACTGCGTTCAGCAGCATGAGGCCATTAAGTGAGATGGAAAATTGTGAATATATTCCAGTAAAGCTATCGTCGGAGCCCGGATGCCTGATCACCTGCATAAACCCAACCAGATCATTAATAAGAGCCACAAATGCAAGGCATTTCATAAAAATATCAAGTAGGTTGATGTTTTTAAATCGCTCTTTTCCAGGATCAGCAAACAATAAGAGCAGAAAGGGTAACATGTAAAAAAGAGAGAATGCCTTGTATCTCCAGAACAGGTGAGGGAAAAATGACAAAAAAGTACTTGTTCCTGCCAGACCTAACAACATCAGAAGAGAATGACTGACCCGGAGCCTGAAATAAGCGGCAACGAAAATCGCTATCAATGGATAGATGATGATCAGTGAAATTCTCAAAAGTGTTCCCAAAATAACGGCGATCAGCAGAAACACAACTGTCAATTCGTTGACCTGATTTTTTAATATTTTAATATCATTTGCCAATAGAAAGGATGTTATTATAGATATTCATCACGGCCTGATAGCATTGTTCGGGGTGATACCTTTCAAGATACGTTGCCCTGGCGCCATTGTAAAGGGAAAACTGCTGATTGTTGATCAGATCATTAAAGA
>JACDBU010000254.1 GCA_013694745.1 Chitinophagaceae bacterium | reverse complement strand
GTTGAGTATTTACTATCACTGGAAGACAGGGAAAAACGCCAGAAAAATGCTTATGCCCTTATTGAACTTATGGGATTTTTAAATCCTCATTTAAAGAATGTAGAGGACTTCAGGCATAAATTATGGGATCACTTGTTTTTGATCAGTGATTTTAAACTTGATGTGGAAAGTCCATACCCCATCCCCACAAGGGAGACTTTAAAGGCCAGGCCAAATGCATTGCCTTATCCTAAAAGATATCCAAAATATAATCACCTCGGAAAAAATATTGAAATAGTAATTGATAAGGCCTTACAGGAAGAAGATGCTGAAAAGCGCCAGGGATTTGCCAATGCAATTGCTTACTACATGAAGCTCACTTATAGCAACTGGCATAAGGAACTGGTTCATGATGATAATATTCAAACCGAACTGGCTTCCATTACACAGGGTGAACTCGAATTCAATAACCGTCCATTTGTAAAACACCGCACCGATAACCGCAGCGAAGACGATTACGGTGGTGGCAAATACCGCAAAAATTTTGGCCCCAGGAATAATAACCGCAACCAGCAGGGAAGGGATAACCGAGACGGCCGGAATAATAACAATAACAACCGGAATAAATTTAATAAAAAAAGATATTAATACTTTCCTGAAAACAGTAGCCCTGGCATCACATAAAGTTTTGTCGGGGTTTTTATTTTTGTAGCTTTCCTTCCAAATTATTCATCAATGAGCTCATTCGAAGTTAGAGGTGGTAAAAAATTAAAGGGAGAAATAACCCCGCAAGGCGCCAAGAACGAGGCGCTACAGGTTATTTCCGCTATTCTGTTAACTTCTGAAAAGATCATCATAAAAAATATTCCTGATATACTGGATGTGAATCTGCAAATAGAATTGCTGTATGAATTGGGCGTAAAAATTGAAAGATTGAGCAATAACAGTTGCAGCTTCAAGGCCGATGATGTTGATGTTGATTACCTGCAGAGCGACACCTTTTATAAAAAAAGTGGTCGTTTACGCGGCAGCGTTATGCTGGCAGGACCTTTACTGGCCCGTTTCGGAAAAGCTTTTATTCCAAAACCCGGCGGTGATAAAATTGGAAGAAGAAGACTGGATACACATATACATGGGTTTGAAAAATTAGGCGCTAAGATCAAATACAATTCTGAAGATGCTTTTTTTCACCTGCTTGCACCAGAATTAAAAGGCGCCCGTTTATTGCTTGATGAACCCAGTGTAACGGGTACCGCTAACCTGCTGATGGCAGCCGTTATGGCCAAAGGAATAACCACCATTTACAATGCCGCCTGCGAACCATATATACAGCAATTGTGTAAGATGCTCCAACAAATGGGCGCCAGGATCGATGGCATTGCAAGCAATATGCTTACCATTGAAGGAGTTGATAAACTCAAGGGAACAGAGCATACCATGCTGCCGGATATGATAGAAGTTGGTTCTTTTATCGGGCTTGCTGCAATGACGCAGAGTTCAATCGTGATCAAAAATGCCGGTGTTGAACACCTGGGTGTTATCCCGCAAAAGTTTCAGCAACTCGGCATAAAAATGCATATCAAGGGCGATGACATTCATATTCCCGAACAGGATATTTATGAGATCGAAACATTTTTAGATGGCTCGGTGCTTACCATTTATGATCATCCCTGGCCGGGCTTTACACCCGATCTTATGAGCATTGTACTGGTTACGGCAACGCAGGCAAAAGGCAGCTTACTCATTCATCAAAAAATGTTTGAAAGCAGGTTGTTTTTTGTAGATAAAATTATAGAAATGGGTGCAAGGATCGTGTTGTGCGATCCGCACCGTGCAGTTGTAGTGGGCATTGAAAGAAAATACCCCTTAAGAGGAATTGCAATGAGCAGTCCCGACATAAGAGCGGGTGTGGCATTACTTATCGCGGCATTAAGCGCAGAAGGGAAAAGCACTATTCAGAATATCGAACAGATAGACAGGGGTTACCAGCATATTGATGAAAGACTAAATAAATTAGGGGCAGATATAAAAAGAATTTAGAAACAATTTAAAAAGAATGAATTATAAAAAACTGGTGATCCTTACAGCGCCTTCCGGTGCAGGTAAAACATCTATTACCCGTTACCTGATGAAAGTTTTTCCGAAGCTGGAATTTTCTGTATCTGCTGCTACCAGAAAACCGAGGGTTGATGAAAAGGATGGGAAGGATTATTATTTTATTACGCCTGAAGAATTTCAGCAAAAGATCCGCAATAAAGAATTTGCAGAATGGGAAATGGTATATGAAGGTAAATATTATGGCACGCTGAAATCAGAATTGGAAAGGATTTGGGGGCAAAATAAAATCCCGGTTTTAGACATTGATGTACAGGGAGCCATCCATGTAAAAACCCAGTACCCAATAAACACACTGAGTATGTTTATTGAGCCGCCTTCAATAAATGAATTAAAGAAAAGGCTGGAAAGCCGTGGTTCCGAAACAGCAGAATCACTGCAGGCAAGGATAAATAAATCAGCCTATGAGTTAACCTTTAAAAAACATTTTGAAAATGTTATCGTAAATGAAAATTTTGATGTTGCGTGCGGTCAGGCAGAAGCGATATTAAAAAGGTTCCTTGATAATTAACGCCACACTTTATATATTTTTGCTTTATGGATTGGACCACCCTTATAGCAATGGGCATTTCTTTAATTCTTATCGGTTTTTTTGCAGGTATTGAAATAGCATTCGTTTCAGCAAGCAAATTATCGATCGAATTAAAGAAAAAACAGGGAAGCTATAGTGGCAAGATATGGGCAGGTTTTATGGAGAAGCCCGCCAGGTTTATCGGCACCACCCTTATTGCCCTGAATATTTTAGTGGTGGTTTATGGTTTATTATGGAGCGATCTCTTATTCACTTTCTGGAAGTTCTGGCACATACATAATTTTTATGTGAAGCTGGCTGCTGAAACGGCCATATCTACCATCATTCTGCTTCTTTTTGAATTTATTTTCAAAGCTTTTTTCCGGGCAAAAGGCGATGCGGTAATAAACAGCAGCCTCATCACTTTCATTGTAAGCTTTTTTTATTCATTGTTCGCCGGCATAGCTTCACTTTTTGTAAATCTTGCAGAGTGGATATTGAAATATATTTTTAATGTGAAGATCAGTAATAAAAAAGAAGTGTTTTCTAAAATAGATCTTGAACATTTTATACAGCAAAGCAAAAATCATGATACGGAAGATAATATTGAAATGAATAATGAGCTGTTTGAAAACGTACTCTCCCTTTCAGAAATTAAAATACGGGAATGCCTTATCCCACGAAAAGAAATTGAATCCATTGATATTAATTTACCGCTTGCAGATGTGAAGGAGCGGTTCATAGAAACCAAACTTTCGAAACTAGTTGTTTATAAAAATAATATTGATAACATCGTGGGCTATATCCATCAACTTGATATGTTCAAAAATCCACAAAGTTTATCTTCAATACTGTTACCGATTCCAACAATACCGGAAAGCATGAGCGCAACAGACCTTATGAGTAAATTTAGCCGGGAAAGAAAAAGTATTGCCTGGGTTGTGGATGAGTTTGGCGGCACTGCAGGTATCGTTACCATGGAAGATGTGCTGGAAGAAATTTTTGGTGAGATAAAAGATGAATATGATACAACGGAAGAGTTCGTAGAAAAACAACTTTCGGAAAATGAATTTATATTCAGTGGAAGATTAGAGCTCGACTACATTGCTGAAAAATACCATCTCCGTTTTCGCTCAAATGATGAAACAGGCACCCTTTCAGGATATATCATCAGCCAGCATGAAAAGATACCCATACAAAAAGAACGGATCATTATTGACGATTATGAATTTGACATTTTAAATGTGAGTGAAACAAAGATCGAAACGGTGAAGATGAAAGTTTTGAAGTAAGAACAAAATGGTAATAGCTGTTAATACAAGATCGCTTTTTGATATACAGTATGGTGAAAACATTTTTTTTTACCAGGTTTTTAAAAGGATCACATCTTTATATCCGCAGCACACTTTCATCTTTATATTTGACAGGCCTTATAATAACTCCCTTATATTTTCAAAAAATACAATTCCTCTTGTAATTGGTCCAAAGGCCACAAATAGCCTGCAGTGGCGCATTTGGCATAATATCAAAATACCGGGTATTCTAAAAAAATACAATGCAGATCTGTTCATAAGCCCCGAAGGGTTAACCAGGCCAGGTAAAAAAATTCCTCAATATCTTATCAGTTGTACTATAAATAGCAGTAAGCAGCCAATAGAGGGAAAACCAAATTTTCAAAAATCCATAGCGGCTTCTTCCTATAAAAAAAGTGATCGGATTATTTGTACTTCTCATTACCTGGAAAATATAATAACCGCAAAATATAAAATTGATACAGAAAAAATAGATGTGGTATATGAAGTTGCCGGCCCGGATTATGTACCGGCACTTATCGAGGATAGAGAAAAAATAAAAGATGAATATGCGGGGGGTAATGAATATTTTTTACTTTACCCGCCAGACTCGGGAAAAGATTTTTTGATCATGCTCAAAGCATTTTCTGTTTTTAAAAAACGGCAGAAGAGTACAATGAAATTATTGGTGATAGGCCATGCAGGTATGGACCAGGAAATGAATGAAAGTTTACGGCTGTTCAAATACAGGCAGGATATACATATTTTAAATGATCTGCCGGGCGCTGAGCAGATCAAAGTAATGGCCGCCGCTTACGCTTTCATTCAACCGGCGAATTCCGAAAATTATGTTTCTCTTCTTCACGCAATGCATTGTAACGTACCCGTGATCGCGGGAAACACAGGAGCACTTCCGGAAATAGGTGGAGCCGCAGTGCTGTATATTAATACTGCTGATCATACAGATATCGCAGAAAAAATGATGCTTATTTTTAAAGACGAAAAGCTTCGGCAGGATTATATTACAAAAGGAAATGAACAGGTACAAAAATTTACCCTGGAGATTGCGGCATCTACGCTTTGGGAAAGCATTCTAAAGCGATGACTACTTAAAATAATAATGCTTTTATTTAATTTTAAATCTGATCTTTTAATTTGAAATTTACATATGAACAAATCAACAATACAAATAGATGTGTTGCTGGACCCCGACAAAATACCACAACAGATAAGCTGGACCGCAACAGACAGCAACAGCGATGTAGCACAAAAAGCGAAAGCAATGTCCATTGCATTTTGGGATGGTGCTGATAAAACGGCTATGCGCATGGATCTCTGGACAAAAGATATGATGGTTGATGAGATGGCGGATTTTTATTACCAGATGTTTAGTTCAATGGGAGATTCTTTTTTACGTGCTACCCAACAAAAAGAATTGAGCGATGACATTAAAAAGTTTGCCAAAGAATTTTTAAAAAAGTTCAGGGATAGCCAGGTCACGTGATACTGTGCTAATATGCTGATGAAATATAAAATATAAAAACACAATTATGAATCTAGAAGAAAAAGTAATGGCCGGTATCAAAACGGCGATGCTGGCAAGGGATGAAAAATCATTGCGTTCATTACGTGCCATAAAAGCGGCCATTATAATTGCCAAGACATCCGAAGGCGCAGGGGGTGTTTTAAAAGAAGAAGATGAAGTAAAGATGTTGCAGAAACTGGTAAAGCAACGAAAAGATTCTTTGGAAATATTTGAGAAGCAAAACAGGGAAGACCTGGCAGTAAAAGAAAGAGAAGAAATAGAAGTGATCGAAAAATTTCTCCCTGCTCAATTATCAGCCGCTGAAATTAAAGATATAGTTGCTAACATCATTAAAGAAACGGGTGCATCATCAACGGCAGATATGGGTAAAGTTATGGGCGCTGCCAATAAACAATTGGCCGGAATGGCTGATGGCAAAACCATTTCCGGAATTGTAAAGGAATTGCTTACCCCGGCACCATAAACTGTAACAAATCTATAAATGCTGATAGATATTATTTTTATTGTAGTTATCATCTTAGCAATATTTAAGGGATTGAGAAAAGGATTAATCCTTGGGCTTTTTTCGCTTGTGGCTTTTATGATCGGACTTGCAGCAGCTCTCAAACTGTCTGTTGTGGTGGCTAATTATTTAAAGGGAAGCGTTTCGTCCCTCACCAAATGGCTTCCCATGATTTCTTTTTTATTGGTTTTTATTGCTGTGATCTTACTGGTAGGACTAGTGGCACGGCTCATAAAAAAAACGCTGCAGTTTGCCATGCTTGGCTGGCTTGACAGCCTTGGCGGACTTGTATTATACCTGGCACTCTATATTTTTATTTTCAGCATTTTTTTATTTTACGCCGAAAAACTTTTGATCTTTAAACCGGATGTAATTGCCAATTCAAAAATTTATCCATACATAGCGCCATGGGGGCCCAGGGTTATGGATAGCCTGGGGAAAGTAATTCCGCTATTCAAAGACATGTTTGCGCAGCTGGAAAATTTCTTTGATGGAGTGGCTAAAAAAGCAGGATAGATTTCATAGTTTGTGATAGCATATTCCATTCCTGATATTGTGATTTCATATTTTAAGTCATCACTTACACTACGATATTCACCATTTTACCTTTTACGAATATTATTTTTTTGGCGGGCTTATTATCCAGCCACTTTATGATCACTTCATTTTCCAGTGCAATTTTTTCAACTTCATCCTGCGAGGCATCAAGGCTTATGATAATAGTGGTGCGCATTTTACCATTTATAGAAACGGGATATTCCTTTTCTGATTCAACGAAGTATTTTGATTCATACTTTGGAAAAGTTGCATCGAGAATACTAACGGTATTGCCTAAACGCTTCCATAATTCTGCGACAATATGCGGTGCATAGGGCGTAAGCAGTATCAGTAGGGGTTGCAACACTTCGCGCGTATTGCATTTGAGATCTGCGAGTTCATTTACACAAACCATGAAAGCACTCACCGCCGTATTGTAAGAGAAGCGCTCTGTATCTTCTTCAATTTTTTTTATGGTTTTATGCAACACTTTTAATGCTGCATCGCCGGCCTTTTCTTCATTCCAGACTTTGCCTTTAGTGTCATCGTAAAACAGCCGCCACAGTTTTCTTAAAAACCGGTGTACGCCTTCAATTCCCTTTGCATCCCAGGGTTTGCTCTGCTCAACGGGTCCTAAAAACATTTCATACATGCGAAAGGTATCTGCGCCATATTTTTCTATTAGTACATCCGGGTTTACCGTATTGTATTTACTCTTGCTCATTTTCTCAACCTCAACTCCGCAGATGTATGATCCACTGCTTTCTTCACCAGGTTCAGCAACGCTTCCATCCTCAAGGATGATCACCGCTTCCTTAAATTCAGGTTTCCACTTTCTAAATGCATCAATATTTAAATTTACCCCGTCAACCATATTTACATCAACATGCAAGGGTGAAATTGCAAAAGAAGGTTTGATTTCAGTATTGGTTGTCTTGATATTTAATATCTTATTTACAATGGCTAATACTTCCTTATTATCATCATTTGAGGATCTTTCAAAAATCCCTTTCGATAATAAGATCAATCTGTTTTCCACAAGATTTGTATCCACATCACCTGATTCATAATTATTTAATCGGTACACAAACCTGCTGCTACCCTGAATCATTCCCTGGTTCAGCAATTTTTTAAATGGCTCATCAAAATTTATCAGGCCCAGGTCAAATAAAACTTTTGTCCATAAACGGCTGTATAATAAATGTCCTACAGCATGCTCAGTTCCACCCACATACACATCCACCTGGTTCCAGTAATCTATAATTTTTTTATCAGCAAATGCCGTTGCATTATGCGGATCCATGTAGCGTAAAAAATACCAGGAAGAGCCGGCATAACCGGGCATGGTGTTGGTCTCACGTTTAACCTCATCACTTATGTTCACCCATTCCGTAAGGTTTGCCAGGGGCCCCTGGCCATCCGGGCCGGGTGAATAATTTTCAACATGCGGCAATACAACAGGCAATTCTTTTTCATCAACTGCATTTGCAATACCATTTTTATACACTATCGGGAAAGGTTCGCCCCAATAACGTTGCCGGCTGAAACCCGCGTCACGCATTTTATAATTCACTTTCCGTTTGCCGATACCGAGCTTTTCCATTTGTTGCAAAGCCACGCCTATAGCATCTTTCATAATAATGCCATCCAAAAAACCTGAATTGCTGAGAAGCGCATCCTTTGTGGGATTAGCTTCTTCACCATTAAATCGTTCACCGATAATATTTGTGATAGGGATATTGAAATGCCTGGCGAAATTAAAATCACGCTGATCACCACAGGGAACAGCCATGATAGCGCCTGTGCCGTATCCTGCCAAAACATATTCTGCTATCCAGATGGGTATTTTTCTGCCGTCAAAAGGATTGGTGGCGTATGCCCCGGTAAAAGCGCCGGTAATTTGTTTTACTTCGGCTACGCGTTCCCGTTCGCTCCGGCTTTTTACATATTCGAGATACTTGCTGATTGCTTCTTTTTGACCGGGTGTGGTTATTTGATCTGTCAGATCATGCTCGGGTGCCAGCACCATAAAATCAACACCGAAGATCGTATCAGGGCGGGTGGTATATACTTTTAGTTGTTGTTGCCCATTGCCTATTGCAAATTGTATCTCTACCCCTTCGCTTTTCCCGATCCAGTTTTTCTGCATCTCTTTCATGCTGTCACTAAAATCAACTGTCTCCAGCCCTTCCAGTAAACGATCGGCATATTCTGTTATACGTAAATACCATTGGCGCATTTTCTTTTTTACAACAGGGTGGCCACCGCGCTCACTTACTCCATTGATCACTTCATCATTTGCCAGTACTGTACCCAATGCTTCGCACCAGTTCACTTCGCCATAGGCAGAAAATGCAAGCCGGCGTTTCATTAAGATATCCTGTTGTTCTTTTTCTGTATATGCATTCCATTGATCAGCGGTAAAATGTTTCCCGGGAATCATTTCGCCATTTTTAGGCATAGCACCATTTGTTGCATATTTATTTACCAGTTTCGAAATGGGCAAGGCCTTCTTTTGTGTATGGCAGAAATAGCTGTTGTACAATTGCAGGAATATCCATTGTGTCCATTTATAATATTTTGGATCGCTTGTTCTCACTTCCCGGCTCCAGTCGAATGAAAAACCAACATTATCAAGTTGCTTGCGGAATGTTTCAATATTTTTTTCTGTTGTAACCGCAGGATGCTGGCCGGTTTCCAGGGCATATTGCTCCGCTGGTAAACCAAAACTATCATACCCCATAGGATGCAATACATTAAACCCTTTCAGCCGTTTATACCTGGCAAAAATATCACTGGCAATATAACCCAGCGGGTGACCTACATGTAAGCCTTTGCCACTGGGATAGGGAAACATATCGAGTACATAAAATTTTGGCTTCGCAGAATCATTGCTTACTTTATAAGCATTGGTATTTTGCCATTCTTTTTGCCAGAATTTTTCTATCGCACTAAAATCATACACGCCCTCTGCCTGCTGCGTGGTATGAGTATCCTGCGAACCTTTATTATTTTTTATATCATCCATTATTAAATTCTTTTGATACCAGGAAGCACTGATGCTAATTGGTATGCTGCACAAGTGAGTGACACAACGAAGATGCCATGAAAATCAATAGCCGGGAAAAAAAATATTTGTGAAAGAAATGTTATACCTCTTTAATTTCCCTTCAAACTTTGTGTATCTAAAATATATTAGCGTTAATCAATACTATCCTGCTGAAGCAAAAATACTAAACCTGTATAAAAACAATTATTTTTGCCGGCAAGGTTAATTTTCTTCATCTCATTTTCTTAACCTCAACTGACTACCATGGCTCAATTTGGAAAAGCTTCAACTAAACGCGGAAAGCCATCATATATATATGCGATCATAGGTGTAGCCCTGGTTTTATTTTTATTTGGCATTGTGGGATGGATATTTTTAAACATCCGCAAAACCGGCGAATATTTTAAAGAGAGCATCCAGGTGCATGCGTGGATTGAACGAACCGCTTCTAAAAAGCAGATAGATAGTGTAAGAACTTATATTACGGCATTACCTTATGCCAAAAATGTAGAATATGTTACGAGGCAAAAAGCGGTTGAAAAATGGAATGCAGAAAATGATACCACCTGGAGAAAATTTTTAGACAACAACCCGCTGCCGGAAAGCATAGACTTTTTTGTAAAAGCAGATTACATGCAAAAAGACAGTCTTGCAAACCTCGGCACTTTAATGCAAACAAATTTTCATGGAATAATTTCGGAATTACAATATCCATCTGATACGGTTACCTATGTGAGCAAGTTTGTAGAAACGGCGGCAATATGGGTTTTGGTGATCGCGATCATACTATCCATACTGGTGATAATTTCCATTGATAATACCATAAGACTTGCCATGTACAGCAACCGTTTTTTGATAAAGACAATGCAGATGGTTGGTGCCACACGTGCCTTTATAGCCAGGCCTTTAAATTTCAGAGCGTTATTAAATGGCCTTATTGCATCTGGTGTAGCAATTGCTCTGCTATTGGGTTTCATCGCGATAGCTGAAAAATTTGTACCCTATTTTAAATTGCTTCACGATAATACAAACATGTTTATGCTGTTTACCTGCATGGTAATTCTCGGCATTTTTATTACTTTATTCAGCACGCATCGATCTGTATTAAAATATTTAAAGATGAAGCTTGACGATCTTTATTAAATCACCCGACCTAATTATTAATATTGCAACATAATTGTACAAAATGAAAAATGATAATAAACCGAATCCGCACAAAACAGAAGTTTCAAAAACCATTAAACCAGGGATAAATGCAGGTGCAGCGCAGGTTAACAAAACAGCACCATCAAAAGTAAAAACTGCTAACACAAAAACACCTTTCCATTTATTTAGCAAAGACAATTACAAGTGGATGATAATAGGACTGATCGTTATGGCCATAGGTTTTGTTTTAATGGCAGGAGGCAAAAGTCCCGATTCAAATGTTTTTAATGACAAAGATGTTTACAGTCCAATGAGGATAACGGTTGCGCCCATATTAATTATTGCAGGATTATTACTGGAAATATTTGCGATAATGAAAAAGCCACCTGAAAGCGTTAAAGAATAACCCGCTGCGGGAATAATTATATTTTTAAAATGCGATGTATATTACGTCGCATTTTTGTTTACGCACCAAACAACAAATTCACATGACCATATTTCAATCAATCATTATTGCCATCGTAGAAGGTATTACAGAATTTATTCCCATTTCTTCAACAGCGCATATGCGCATTACAGAAAACCTGATGGGATTATCTATCACTGATAAATTTTTAGAAGTGTTTACAGTAGCCATCCAGCTGGGTGCTATACTCTCGGTGGTGGTATTGTATTGGAGAAAATTCATTGATTTTAAAAGAATAAGTTTTTATGTAAAGCTCATCGTTGCAGTGATCCCGGCATTGATATTTGGAAAATTATTTAAAGAACAGATCGATACCATTCTTGAAAAGCCTGTGATCATTGCTATTATTATGCTTGCCGGCGGTATTGTTTTATTGTTTGTTGATAAATGGTTCACCCGGCCAACCATAAAAGATGAGCAGCATATCGGGTATTTTACGGCTTTAAAAATTGGGTTGTATCAATGCCTTTCAATTATTTTCCCCGGGTTAAGCCGGAGCGCCGCGACAATCATTGGTGGTATGAGTTTGAAATTAACACGGAGTGCAGCAGCAGAATTTTCTTTTTTTCTTGCTGTGCCTACCATGTTCGCGGCAACTATTTATACCTTGTATAAATACATAAAAGAGAACGGTTCATTTACCAGCGAACAGATAAAATTTCTTGCCATAGGAAATATTGTGGCCTTTGTGGTAGCGCTCATCGCGATAAAATTCTTTATTACCCTATTAAAAAGATATGGCTTTAAAATGTGGGGCGTTTACCGGATCATTGTTGGGATGATATTGCTGTTGCTGATATGGAAAGGAATAATTGCAGGTAAATAAAGGGTAAAAAGTTTTTAGGATTTAAATTATTAATTATTAATTTTCCGGCCTGCTGCGATGGCGCTCATTTAATTATAACAAATGCAAACTGCTCCAAAAAAAGTTGTAACCGGCTGGGCGATGTACGACTGGGCCAATTCGGTTTATTCATTGGTTATAACCTCTTCCATATTCCCTGCATATTACGAGGGGATAACAACCGGTAAAAAAGTAAATTTTTTAGGGCGAATATTTTCGGAGCCATCTGCATTGTATAATTATGCTGTTGCATTTTCATTTTTATTTATTGCGTTGATCTCGCCCTTACTTTCATCCATTGCAGATGCCAAAGGCAGCAAAAAATCTTTTATGCAATTCTTTTGCTACATGGGATCACTTAGTTGTTGCGGCATGTATTTTTTTGGAGAAAATAATGTGCAGCTGGGAATAATATTATTCATCTTAGCGGCGATAGGATTTTGTGGCAGCATTGTTTTTTATAATTCTTACCTGCCCGAGATCGCCTCTGTAGAAGACCAGGATAAAGTGAGCGCCAAAGGTTTTTCACTTGGATATATAGGCAGTGTTATTCTTTTAGTGATCTGTTTGATCCTGGTAACCAAACACGATGTATTTGGAATCCCCTCTCAGGGTGCGGCTTCAAGAATTTCTTTTTTATTAACAGGGATATGGTGGATGGGTTTTGCACAGATCACCTTTTCAACATTGCCCAAATCCATTCCCCCACCTACTGTTCATGGCAATAATTTTTTAACAAAGGGATACGGCGAGCTTAAAAAAGTATGGAATGAATTAAAGAGCCAGCCATTGCTTAAGCGTTTTCTTTTTTCATTTCTATTTATAAGCATGGGGGTGCAAACCGTAATGTATTCAGCAGCATTGTTTGCCAAACAACAAATTTTTCCTGATATCCCCGGCAATGCGGAAGCAAATAAATCCAACAGTGGCAAACTGATGATAACCATTTTGATCATTCAGCTTGTGGCCATCATCGGCGCTTATCTTTTTTCAAATTTATCTAAAAAAATAGGCAACTTTAAAGTGCTGGTCATCGCCGTTTTGATATGGATAGCAATTTGTATTTCTGCTTATTTAACGCACACCCAGGTTCAATTTTATTTTTTGGCAGCAACGGTAGGTATGGTGATGGGCGGCATACAATCTTTGTGCAGATCAACCTACTCCAAACATATGCCTGCAACAAATGATACAGCCTCCTACTTTAGTTTTTATGATGTTTGCGAAAAACTAGGAACAGTAATTGGTACGGCTACCTTTGGGATCGTGACAGAGCAATTAGGCGGGATGAGAAATGCAGTATTATTTCTTATGACCTATTTTATCATAGCGCTACTCCTTTTGTTTTATGCTATGTCGGTTAAAAATAAGCCGGTGGCATCTGTAAGCTTTAGTTGATATGAAACTCTATTCCATAAACACGGGGTATTTTAAATTGGACGGCGGTGCCATGTTTGGCGTAGTGCCGAAGAGCTTGTGGCAAAAATTAAATCCTCCCGATGAAAATAATATGTGCAGCTGGGCCATGCGCTGCCTTTTAAT
>JACDBU010000252.1 GCA_013694745.1 Chitinophagaceae bacterium | reverse complement strand
AATCACTTTTTCATACATCGCGTCGGACGGCGCGAGAACGACGCTCGGCGTGGTCTCATCAATCAGCGCGATGGGGCCGTGTTTCATTTCGGCAGCGGGATAACCTTCGGCATGAATGTAGGAAATTTCCTTGAGCTTCAATGCGCCTTCAAGCGCAATGGGAAAATTGTAACCACGGCCGAGATACAAAGCATCAGTGGCATGTTTGTATTTTTCTGCGATCACTTTAATTTCATCGGCATTTTTTAAAAGCGCCTCCACTTTTTCTGGTATATCTGCCAATTCAAAAAGTAAGTTTGCATAACGGTCATCTGATATCGTTCCTTTTTCTTTGGCAATTTTTAAGGCCATCATCGTTAGAACAGCCAGCTGTGCAGTAAATGCTTTTGTAGAAGCAACCCCTATTTCAGGACCAGCATGGGTATAAGCTCCGGCGTGTGAGGCCCTGGCGATGGATGAGCCAACCACATTCACAATACCAAAAATTATTGCACCTTTTTCTTTAGCCTTTTCAATAGCCACCAGTGTATCTGCTGTTTCACCGCTTTGCGAAATAGCAATGATCACATCTCCTTTGTTTATGATGGGATTTCTATAGCGGAATTCGGATGCATATTCTACTTCAACAGGTATCCTGCAAAGTTCTTCAATAATGTATTCTGCCACCAAACCCGCATGCCAGCTGGTTCCGCATGCAATAATTATATACCGGTTTGCCTGTGTAAGTTGTTCAATATTATCCTGCACACCTTTCATGGTTATGGTTCCTGCATCTGCGTCTAACCTTCCCCGTAAGCAATCATATATTGTGCTGGGTTGTTCAAAGATCTCTTTAAGCATAAAGTGATCATAGCCGCCTTTTTCAATGGCAGCAAGTTCCATATCCAGGGTTATTATATAAGGCGTTTGTTTTTCGTTACCAAGATTTTTAAGGATGAGCTCGTCTGCTTTTACAATGGCTACTTCATAATCATTTACATACACCACTTCTTTGGTGTATTCGAGCATTGGCGTTGCATCCGACCCTAAAAAGTGCTCTCCTTTGCCAATGCCAATAACCAGCGGACTACCTTTGCGCGCTGCTATGATGGTATCGGGATTATCTTCATCCAGCAATAAGATCACATAGGCGCCAGATACTCTTTTCAATGCTATGCGAACCGCTTCTTCAAGACTGCATTGTGAATTCTTTTTTATTTCTTCAATAAAATTCAGCAGTACTTCAGTATCAGTATCGCTGGTAAAAGTGTACCCTTTGTTTAAAAGTTCCTGTTTTAGCTGGGCATAATTTTCAATAATACCATTATGGATCATCGCCAGTTTTCCACTTGCGCTCTGGTGAGGATGCGCATTACGATCACTTGGCTCCCCGTGTGTAGCCCACCTGGTATGGCCTATACCAATATGGGCGCTCAACGATTTACCTATCAGCACATTTTCCAGTTCTGCAACTTTGCCTTTCTTTTTGTAAACACTCAGGTGGTGGTTTATCAGAGCAATCCCGGTGCTGTCGTATCCGCGGTATTCCTGTCTTTTGAGTCCTGTAATAATTATTGGGTATGCCTGCCTTGGCCCTATATATCCTACAATTCCACACATATAAAAATTTTTCTTTTAATATTCAGGAATGAACCGGTTCATTCCTGAATGATTTCTCTCAATTATCGCATGCAATATTATTGAAATAATTTTTGGCAAAGTATAAGGGTGGGTATAGTTTAACACTAAACTACATTTTAGAGCATAATTCCCTTCATAAAAAATAAGGCCACATTAAAATAAATGATGAGGCCGGTCACATCAACCAATGTTGCAACGAATGGTGCTGAAGAGGAGGCCGGATCAGCGCCTAAGCGTTTCAAGACAATTGGCAACATACTGCCGGTAAGTGAACCCCAAAGTACAACTCCTACCAGTGAAAAACTAACGGTAAGTGCAATAAGCATCCAGTGTATACCATAAATATCTTTGAATACGCCCTGGTGCATTAATGTATGCCATGTAATGATCCTGATAAAACCTATAGTTCCAAGGATCAACCCTAAAACCAATCCCGACAAAATTTCCCTGCGCATTACCCGCCACCAGTCTGCTATAGTTACTTCACCCAGTGCCATAGCCTGTATTATCAATGTAGAAGCCTGTGAGCCGCTGTTGCCGCCACTTGACATGATCAGCGGAATAAAATTAGTTAATATGAGAACCTTACCGAGCTCATCATTATAATATGCCATAGCCGTGGCAGTGAGCATTTCACTCAAAAATAATATGATGAGCCAGCCTACTCTTTTTTTTATGAGGCTCAGGAATGGTGTTTCAAGATAGGGCTGGTCAAGCGCTTCGGCACCACCTATCTTTTGAATGTCTTCACTAAATTCTTCATTGGTTACCCAAAGCACATCATCAATAGTAACTATGCCCATGAGTACATTGTAATCATCAATAACGGGAAGGGCTACACGATTATTCATCTTAAAAGCTTCATTCGCCGTTTCCTGGTCATCATTTACGTTCAACGCTATGAACCTTTCATCCATCAGCTCATTTACTTTTTTCTCCGGCGCGGCCAGGATAAATTCCCTGATCCGTATATCATCCAAAAGCTCTCCATGATTATTGATGACATAAATTACATCGATCGTTTCTGTGTTTTTGCCAACATTGCGGATAATATTAAGCACTTCTTCAACCGTATTATTTTCGCGGACATACACATAATCCGGGGTCATTAAACGGCCCACACTATTTTCCGGATATCCCAATAATGACAGGGTAATTTTTCTTTCTGCCGGGTTTAAAGTTTTGATAAGTTCCCTGACTACTTCATTGGGCAGGTCTTCTAAAAATGATGTCCTGTCATCGGGTGGTAATTCATTTAATAATTCTGCTGTTTTAGCCGGTGGCAGGGCTTTGATAATATTGTTTTGGGTAGAGTGTTCAAGGATCTTAAATAATCCTGCTGCCCTGTGTATTGAAAGGTGAGATAGAATATAGCTTTCATGATCTTCATTTTCATAAATGAGATCAGCAACATCACTGATGTTCTGCTCATTTAAAAAATCAGTAACAGCAGCTTCATCCTGCTGCCCAACTAATTTTTCAAATTCGTCCTGGAGTAATATTTTTTCTGTTTCAACCGGCATAAGTTAACCTGGCACTTTTTCGCTAATAGTCCGCAAATTAATTTATTTAATTTAGCCAACTGTAATAAAATGATAAAGCCATTTTTATACCTGAAAATAACCGCGAATAAAGGACGCGCCGTTTTTACTAACGAGCCCATTGCTGCAGGCGTCATCATAGAAGAATCTCCTGTAATAGTAATGAGCAGGGAAGACAGGATGCATCTAGATAAAACTTTATTGCATGATTATATTTTTGAATGGGGGATAAAAAAAGACAGGTGTTGTATGGCCCTCGGATACATTCCTATGTATAATCACAGCTATCAAAGTAACTGTGAATATTTTATGGATTTTAATGAAAATACAATCCAGGTAAAAACTGTGCGGCCAATCGGTAAAGAAGAAGAGATAACCATAAATTATAATGGCAATTGGAACGACGGAAAGAAAGTTTGGTTTGAGGTTTGTTGAGATATTAAAAAGTGAGGTTAAGAAATAAGATTGAGTAAATAATTTTTGCTGTTATTGAATTTTCCGGGAGTTAAAAAAAATGTAGAATTTATTTGATGTGATCAAATGCATCAAATTATTTTGTTCGGCTCTCAAATTCTTTTCTAATAATATTTAATGCACCACCTGCTTTGAACCATTCGATCTGCGATTCATTGTAGGTATGGTTTACAAAAAAAGTATCCTGTGTTCCGTCTTTATGATGCAAATGCACTACCAGCGGCTTATTGGGAACAAATGAGATAAGGCCATCAATGTCTATCGTATCATCTTCCTGCACTTTATCATAATCCGCTTTATCAGCAAAAGTGATCCCAAGCATACCCTGCTTTTTTAAATTAGTTTCGTGTATCCTGGCAAATGATTTCACCAGTACGGCTCTTACGCCCAAATGACGCGGCTCCATAGCCGCATGTTCACGCGATGATCCTTCACCATAATTTTCATCGCCAACAATTATTGATCCTACACCTGCCGCTTTGTAAGCCCTTTGTGTATCCGGCAAAGCACCATACTCACCGGTGAGTTCATTTTTGACAAGGTTTGTTTTTTCATTAAAAAAATTGACCGCGCCTATCAATAAATTATTGCTGATATTATCTAAATGCCCGCGAAATTTCAACCAGGGTCCGGCCATAGAAATATGATCAGTAGTGCATTTTCCTTTTGCTTTTATTAATAACCTGAGATTCTTAAGATCTGTTCCTTCCCATGCAGGAAATGGATCAAGGATCTGAAGTCGTTTGCTGTTTGGATCAACAATAACTTCAACATTGCTGCCATCTTTTGCCGGCGGCTGAAAGCCCGGATCGTCAACAGCAAAGCCATTTTTGGGCAATTCATCTCCGGTAGGAGGGTCCAGTTTAACCGCAATTCCTTTATCATTGATCAAGGTATCGGTCAGGGGATTAAAATTAAGATCACCAGCAATTGCCAGTGCAGTTACTAATTCCGGTGAGCCAACAAAAGCGTATGTATTTGGATTGCCATCATTGCGCTTTGCAAAATTGCGGTTATAGGAATGCACGATCGTATTTTTTTCCTGCTTCTCTGCACCCAGTCTTTCCCACATACCAATACATGGTCCGCATGCATTGGCAAAAACTTTCGCTCCTATATTTTCGAAAACCTGCAGAAATCCATCTCTCTCCACCGTAAAGCGTATTTGCTCTGAACCCGGATTGATGCTGAATTCTGATTTTAAATGCAGGCCCTTTTCTGTAACCTGCCGTGCCAGGCTAACTGCGCGGCTAATATCTTCATAAGAAGAATTGGTGCAACTTCCTATCAGTCCAACTTCAATTGTTGTTGGCCATCCGTTTGCTGCAGCCGCTTCTTTCATTTTTGAGATGGGTGTTGCAAGATCGGGTGTAAACGGGCCATTTAAATGTGGCTCCAGTTCGCTTAAATTTATTTCAATTACCTGGTCAAAAAAGTTTTCAGGATTTTCATACACTTCATGATCACCTGTTAGATGTTCTTTAACTGCACCCGCTGCATCCGCGATCTCGGCTCTGCCGGTGGCTCTTAAATAACGGTCCATACTTTCATCATAACCAAATGTGGAAGTGGTGGCGCCAATCTCTGCGCCCATATTGCAAATGGTTCCTTTTCCTGTGCAGCTCATAGATGTTGCGCCTTCACCAAAATATTCAACCACAGCACCTGTACCACCTTTCACGGTTAATATTCCGGCAACTTTTAATATAACGTCTTTTGGTGCGGTCCATCCATTAAGCTTACCGGTTAGTTTTACACCAATGAGTTTTGGAAATTTTAATTCCCATGGCAAGCCTGCCATTACATCGCAGGCATCAGCACCACCAACGCCAATGGCGATCATTCCTAATCCGCCGGCATTAACTGTATGACTATCCGTGCCTATCATCATTCCACCGGGAAATGCATAATTTTCCAGTACAACCTGGTGTATGATGCCTGCGCCGGGTTTCCAAAAACCCAGGCCATATTTATTGCATACAGATGCAAGAAAATCATACACTTCCTGGCTTTCATGAACGGCTCTGTCCAGATCTGTTTTGCTATTATCCCTGGCCATGATAAGGTGATCACAATGAACGGTACTGGGAACGGCAACCTTTGTTCTGCCTGCCTGCATAAATTGTAACAGTGCCATTTGTGCCGTGGCATCCTGCATAGCAACCCGATCCGGTGCAAAATCAACATAACTTTTCCCTCTTTCACATACATCGGTAGCATCTCCCTGCCAAAGATGTGTATATAATATTTTTTCAGTGAGTGTTAATGGTCTTTTTACAGTTTTTCTTGCAGCTAGAACACGGGAGTTTAATTTTTCATAAACTTTTTTTATCATTTCAATATCAAATACCATGGCTTGAATTTATTTACATATAAAAGACATATTGTTGAGGACAATAGTTAAGAACTTTTTTATTTACCGATGCAAAATTACTTAAATTCAGGGAGGAAATAAAGTTAAAAGCAAGCCTTTTCCATCTATTCATTTACTTTTTTAGAAAATTTTTTTTAATTTTAATGATGAATAAAATAAAGCATTTTATTGAGTGGCAGGTGTTTGGTGTTTGTACGGCTATTGGCGAAAAAATGGGTATTGCCACTTCTGTTATCAGGCGTTATTTTATTTACCTTTCTTTTTTAACCCTTGGCTCCCCGGTGATCTTTTATCTCTTCGTTGCTTTTTGGATGAATATTAAAAATTATATCCAAAGCTCCCGCCGTAACCCATTGAAATATTTATGATCAGGAATTATTCCGCAGCATTTTTAAGATAAAGCAACCGTCCTTTTTTCCAGGACTTCATTTCCCTTTTCAAATTTTTTCTGTTCCTGCTTGTAAGTGAAGCTTCGTCCATTATATCCAGGTTTGGTTTGCCACCATTAACCCAGGCCGTGTACCAGTAATCAGCAACATCCTGTATTGATGCACGCATTTGTTTTTCAATCATACCATTCAATGCACTGTGGTATCGCGCACTATATTCATTAGAAAATACCGGCTGGTTATATTGTAATATTACTTTTCCTGAATCATCTTTTTTATATAAATTTTCTTTTGGAAAAGTTGGCCGCAGTTTTCTCTCAACAGAAAGTAATGTATCAACTAACCGGTGACTTTCTAAAACGATCCTCCAGGTTTCTGCTGTGATATCGGGAATGTATTTTGCATCACTGGTAAAAAAATTATAGGAGTCACCATACAATTGAGGCAAATGTGTTTCCCAAAATGAATGGATTCCTTTTTGATTGGTTAACTGGCCATCATGATTGGATGCGGTGTGCAGTGGCATATGAGCATCTGCTACATAATGACCTAACTCTGCTGAAATAAATATTATCTCCGACCTATTTTTTCTTTTAAAGGCCAGGGTTAATTTGTCGGTAAGGGTTTGTATATACCAGGGTAATATCCCGGTTCTCTGCAAAAAGGCGCTGTCATATTTTGCTGTTATTTCTTTAGGCGTTTTAGGAATGTCATCAGGAGAGAAATTTGTAAACTCTTCAATATCGACATAATGTCTGGCATTTTCTGACTTATCATTTAATACACCCCGCCGTATATCGGGCACAACACTTCCTTCTGTGATGAAATCGATATGATTGTAATAAAAGTTGCGCATTTGTATGGGTAACGCAAAAACCGCTGCCTTATTAATGTGCCTGTGGCCCCATGCACCCCAGCCATACAACATTGAAACACTTCCGGAAATAATAATTCCAATCATTAGGGTAATAAATATCCTGGTTTTAATTTTCTTCATTTTGAATTATAATATTAGTACAATGGTTCCTGCAATAATAAGCAATGCGCCGATAAATAATTTCGGTGTCAGGGTTTCGCCCAGAAAAACAATTGATAAAATGATGGCAATAGCCACACTTAGTTTATCAACAGGTGCTACCTGTGAAACTTTTCCAAGCTGCAATGCTTTAAAATAAAATATCCATGAAAGTCCGGTGGCTATTCCCGACAACACAAGAAATAAAATGTTGTGCCTGGTAAGGGTTTGAATGGAATTAACCCCGCCCCTGAAATAAGCTATGCCCCAGGCTAAAAATAATATTACAACCGTACGGATGGCAGTTGCGAGATCTGTGTTCACATCTTTTATTCCGATCTTAGCAAAAATGGCAGTAAGCGCTGCAAACAACGCTGATAATAAAGCGTACATCCACCACATACTTTTTCAATTATGTTTAAAATGTAAATATATTGAATGCATTCTTTTAAACATTCACAGAAATAGTATTCCTAAATATTATTACTAATGAATTTATATAATAAGATATTTGCAGATAAGCATGCATAACCACGATCACAACCATTCTCAAATAACTTCAGCCCCTAACAAAGCTTTTGTTATAGGTATTTTTTTAAATCTTGGTTATGTTGTTGTTGAAGCGGTTATCGGTATCAGCACAAATTCCCTTGCGCTATTAACTGATGCTGGTCATAATTTAGGAGATGTTGCCGGACTTGCTATTTCATTATTAGCATTCCGGTTAGCCAAAGTAAGATCATCGGAATCATACACTTACGGCTATAAAAAAACAACGATCCTGGCGGCACTTTTAAATGCTGTTATTCTTTTGGTAACAGTTGGCGTTTTAGGGTTCGAAGCAATTAGAAGATTGCATGATCCTGTGCCGGTACAGGGCGGTACTATTGCATGGGTTGCGGCTTTAGGCATAGCTATAAATGGAATTTCTGCTTTTTTATTTTTCAGAAATAAGGACAAAGAATTAAATGCAAGAGGCGCATATCTTCATCTTGCAGCCGATGCTGTTGTTTCGCTTTCCGTAGTTATTGCGGGTGTTTTAATATTTTATACGCACGCGTACTGGCTTGATCCGGTGATAAGTCTTGTAGTGCTAATAGTAATTCTTAGCAGTACCTGGTCGTTGTTAACGGATAGTTTCAGGTTATCAGTTGATGCTGTGCCAAAGGAAATTGATCATAATAAAATAATTGCAGTTATAAAAAATACAAATGGGGTAGAGGATGTACACCACGTTCATATTTGGGCGATGAGTACAATGGAAAATGCGTTAACGGCGCACCTTGTTTTAAAAAATGATCTGTCATTTGCTGAAAAAATAAAAATCATTACTGAAGTAAAACACCAGTTATTGCATAATAATATACATCACGCTACCCTGGAAATGGATATATCGGAAGAAGATTGCAAAGACGTTGATTGTTGAAGATGGTAGTTTAAACCTTTCAGTAATCATTATTAGATTTTGGCGGCTTCACCGGTTTTTTATTTTTATCCTCAATTGGTTTTGCCGGCGGTGTAATGATTTTATCTTTTTTATCGTTGTTTTTATTATCTGTTTTCTTATCATCAGTCTTAGCCGGATCGATCGTATTATCATTTAATAAAGGTTCATCATATCCACCCTTATCTTTCTCCGCATTTTTATCTTTGAACTGATCTTTTGAAAATTCTGATTCAACAGGAGACGCCAATTCGCTGCCTTCATAATCACCCGCATCACCATTACCCTGGTCTTCAAAGTCAGATCCCTGGCCCTTCTGAATAATGGCAGCAAAATTCTGATCTGCATAAATTGGGTTGTTGTCAAGATCAGCGGGTTTTTGAAATTGTGCATTCGGATCTATTCCCAAACTTTTATCAGCATATACTTTCTGCATAAAATACGCCCATTCCGGCATGGCCATTTCGTTACCACCTGATGTCCATCCTACTTTTAAAAAGGGATCATCATTTCCCACCCAAACACCGGCCAGTAATTGAGGCGTGTAGCCCATAAACCAGCCATCCGTATGATCCTGGGTAGTGCCGGTTTTTCCGCCCATCGCTCCTTTAATTCCGAAACGGCTGCGCATTGCGTGGCCTGTTCCAAAATCAACCACTCCCTGCATCATTCTATACATTGTATAGGCATCCGCTTCACTGATGATCTGTTTGCTCTCCGGTAAAAAATTTTCCAGCAGGTTACCATTCTTATCTTCTATCCGGCTGATGAAAATTGGTTCCGTATTATATCCACCATTTGGAAACATGGTATAAGCACGCAGCATTTCCAATAAAGTAAGATCAGCAGTTCCCAATGCTATCGAGGGAACGATAGGGATGCTGCTTTTTATTCCACAAAGATGTGCGAACTCAGCAGTTTTTTGTGCGCCGATCCTGCTCATAAGATCATAGGCACCTGCGTTCAAAGATTTTGCAAGGCAGTAAGCCATTGTGCCGCCAGCACCTGAAATTGTTTTGCCGTTAAGCGTTATGGCTCGGCCACCAATATAGCTATCAGGTGTTAAGCCAGCATCTATCAATGCAAGCGTATATAATAACGGTTTAAAGGTTGAACCAACCTGGCGGTTAGTTGTTACGTGATCGTATTTGAACCATTTAAAATCAATCCCACCAACCCAGGCTTTTACTTCTCCTGATTTTGGATCAATGGCTGCAAAGGCCGTTTCCATTAGCTGTTTAAAATATTTGATGGAGTCAACAGGTGTCATCACTGTGTCCTTTTCCCTATTGTTATTCCAGGCAAACACCTTCATTTTTACCGGAACATAAAATGATTTAATAATCTCAGCAGGCTTTATTCCATCTTCACTCATTATATGCCAGCGCTCACTTTCACGCATCGCTCTGTCTAAAAT
>JACDBU010000249.1 GCA_013694745.1 Chitinophagaceae bacterium | reverse complement strand
CAACAGTGTAGGGTGAAGGGAGTGTGGGGGAATAATTTAAAATGGATTCAAGCTCCTCGATGCCTTTAATCCCTTCGTCTATATCTTTTAGCAATGATCTAAGCGCAAATAATTTTTCCTGATTGTTACCGGAAATATTTAAATAATCTTCAATCAATTTTATTTGATCGGCCGAAAGATCTTTTTCTGCCAGTTCTTCCTTCACTTTATCAATACTCATCTTATCAAGCTTGTCTATCGCAACGGTAATTGCCATCATCTTATCTGTGCCACCACACATCTCAGCAAGTCCAGCCAGTATTTTACGATTGTTTACTTTTAGTGCAATATTTATATTAAATCTTTTAAATACCGTTAAATAGATATGAGCCAGTTCAACATCGTTGATCAATGAATAACTTCCAACCACATCTGCATCACACTGGTAAAATTCGCGGTACCTGCCTTTCTGTGGCCTGTCTGCCCGCCACACAGGCTGCATCTGGTATCTTTTATAAGGCATTTTGAGTTGCCCGTAATGCATGGCTACATAGCGTGCAAACGGAATGGTTAGGTCATATCGCAAGGCTCTCTCGGTTATGCCTTCGCTGTTTTTGCCCTTTAATATATTTTCAAAATCCTGTCTTGCAGTTGCTGATTTTGTGGGATTATCAAGCCCGTTATTGAGGATCTTAAAGATAAGTTTATCGCCTTCTTCGCCATACTTGCCGGTTAGGGTTTCTAAATTTTCCATGGCCGGTGTTTCCAGTGGCTCAAAACCATACAATTCAAAAACATTCCTGATGGTATCAAAAATGTAATTGCGCTTGCGAACCGTATCCGGAGCAAAATCCCTGGTGCCTTGCGGTAAGGATGGTTTCATTCTAAATTGTTGCAGAAATGCATTTTTGGTATCGACAAAGATAATTGTCTGCAGCACATTATTTGTTTTTATGTATGGAAACAAATTGAGTTCAGCATCTATAAAATAACGGCGCCGGTTTTTGAGCATTATTTTTCACCGGGTGAATGATCACTCTTAAAAAGAATTGTATGAACTCAAATACCATTTTACAAACCGGCCTGCTCGATATACTTTTCCATAACAGGAACAAAGATTATGGCGCATATGTTTTACGCAAAGAATACAATAAGAGAATGCTGCAATCTTTATTAGGAATGTTGGGGCTTGTTTTGATGTTTGTTGTATGGCAAATTTTCGATGGTGGCAAAAAAATGAACATCATACCACTGGTTGCATACAACCCTGATACAGTTATCATCGCCCCACCACCGTATATAAAACCCCCCGTTATTCCTGTTGAATTTGCACAACATTCGTCAAATGCCCATATTCAAAATCCTCCCGTTATAGTTATTGATGCGCAGGCAGATAAGCCCTCTTTAGAAATACCTGTACCCGAAACACCGGGAATTGACAATGGCACCCCTGCTCACATTCCCGGTAGCGATAAAACTACCGTGGCAGGCACGGGAAATACAAGAGATATAGTGGTGCCGGTTAAGCCTTTTGGGGATAAAAGCAAGCCAACATTTTCTGCCCAGGTAATGCCACAGTACCAGGGCGGAGTGGATGCTATGCTCAGGTTTTTAAAACAGAATTTGCGGTCGCCTCGCGATCTTGACGAGGGCGAAGAAATAAGCGTAAAAATAAATTTTATTGTAAATATTGATGGTGATCTAACCGGGTTCAACGTTGTTGAATCAGGAGGGGAGAACTTCAACAATGAAGTTATTAGGGTATTGAAGAAAATGCCCAGGTGGATACCGGGTAAAAATGAAGGCGAAAATGTATCTGTTTATTATACAGTTCCCGTAAAGTTTACAAGTGAACAATAAACTATTGCACCAGGTTATCACTAAAGTTCATCATTTTTTTAAAATTGGGTTATGGAATTTATTTATCTTGCTCATCCTGTAATAATTTTTAGCTATGAGCCTGGAAGAATTTGAAGAAAAATCGGATCCCCGCACCAGAAGATACATCGGTATGAAAAGTATTATGGATTTTGGAATGGGTTTAATTTACCTCGCTGTAGGAATTTTTATTTTACTGGCTAAAAAATTTCATTTCAACAATGATTTTGTATTGAGTGGAGGTGGAAAGGTTTTTGCAGGTTTGATAATCTTTTACGGATTGTGGCGGATTTACCGGGGAATAAAGAAAGATTATTTTACAGAAAGATGAAGCAAACAAAAACCATAGCACCAGCTTTTATTTTTATTGCAATGGCAATTGTGATGATGTGCATTGTAAGCGGATGTGATGGTCTTAAAAAGCGTACAGACCTTGATACCCCGGATTCCGGAACCATACATATAAGTGTTGATGAATCTTTTAAGCCCGTGATCGATTCAGAGATAATGGTGTTTGAAGCCTTGTTTCCAAAAGCAAAAGTTATTGCAGAATATAAGCCCGAAGCAGAATGTTTTAAAGATCTTATAAAAGACAGTACACGAATGATCATAGTAACCCGTGGGCTCACACCGCAGGAAGAAAAATTTTATAAAGATTCACTTACCTTTTCCCCTACCTGGGATAAAGTTGCCAATGATGCCATAGCAATTGTAGTTAATAATAATTCAAAAGACAGCATACTTACCATGGCAAAGGTGCGGGGTATTTTAGATGGAAGCACAGCGGATAAAGAGATCGCAGTGTTTGACGGCTTGAGTGCAACCAGTACCGTACGATTTGCCATCGATTCTATTTTAAGGGGTAAACCTTTTGATCCAAAAAAAGTTTCTGCAGCAAAAAACAGTGTTGATGTGATCAATTATGTTGCACAAAATAACAATGCAATAGGGTTTGTTGGGGTAAGCTGGATTGGGAACCGCGAAGATACCGCCCAGCAAACTTTTCTTAAAAAAGTTAAAATTGCAGAACTTGAATGTACCTGCCCTGAACAAACGTTTATAAAGCCATACCAGGCAAATATAATGCGCAAGCGGTATCCCTTGGTACGCGGTTTGTATTACATACTTAAAGAAAACTATGATGGCCTGGGTAGTGGTTTCGCAAATTTTATGGAATATGAAAAAGGTCAGCTTATTTTTAAGCGTGCCTATCTTGGACCGGCGAAACTAAATTTTAACATCAGATCTGCAACTATGAATTGATGTTTTACTACTACGATTTATTAAACAGTTTAAAAAAAATAGCATGCGTAAAATTAAATTTCTCAGTGTAGTAATTGCCCTTGTTTTTTCGGGAAATATTTTATTTGCCCAGAGCATTGACGACGGAAAGAAATTTCTCAATTATGAAAGATATAATTCTGCAAGAGATATATTTTTAAAATTGGTTACTGCTAATCCCAATAATGCAGATGCAGTTTATTGGCTGGGGCAAACGTATATTGAATCAGGAGATGTAGCATCTGCACGGGCGCTTTACCTGAAAACATTATCTGCTAATCCCAACTCACCTTTGATACTCGCGGGTGTGGGTCATGTTGAATTGCTGGATAATAAACTTCCCGATGCACGCAATCATTTTGAAACTGCAATTAGTTTAAGCAAAGGAAGAGACGCTAATGTTCTGCTTGCTGTTGGTCGCGCCAATGTGGATGTGCCGGCAGGAGATGGTGCCTATGCAATTGATAAATTAAAAATTGCCTCTGATCTCAATAAAAAAAGTTCAGAAATTCAGATCGAATTGGGAGATGCCTACCGTAAAATGACGGACGGTGCAAATGCACAAACTACTTATACAAATGCCCTGGCGCTTGATCCAAATAACGCACGTGCAGATTATATGATCGGCAGGATCTACCAGACACAAGGGTTTGGCCAGGAAGCAATTTATATGAGATATTATAATGAGGCAATTGCAAAAGATCCAAAATTTTCTCCGGTGTATGAATGGCTATCGGAATATTATTACCACCGTGATATAAATAAGGCACGTGAATACCTTGATAAATACATAGCAGTAGCTGACCAGGATTCCAAGAATTGTTATTACCAGGCATCCTTTTTATATGCTTCTGGTAAATTTCAGGATGCCATCAATAAATCTAAAGAATGTATCACACTTGGTGGCGCAAACCCTTATCCTAAGCTGTATGGCCTGGAAGCTTATGCCTACGATAAACTTAATGATTCACTGGATGCAAGAAATGCTTTCGCTATTTACTTCCAAAAATTACCAGTCGATCAGCTTGGCCCTTTAGATTATGCTACCTATGGAAAAGAGTTATTGAAATTCCCCGGCAGTGCTACAGAAGCCGCTGGTTATATTGATAAGGCTATTTCCATGGATACTATTGAATCAGAAAAAGTTGACTTTATCAGTTCAGTCGCTCAAAATTACCTGGCCACTGGAAATTATTTAGAAGCGGGCAACTGGTATAACAAATTACTTGGTGTAAAACACAACTATGGTAAAGTAGATATTTACAATGCCGGGTATAATTATTACAAAGGTGGTAATTATAAAGGCGCAGACCAGGCGTTCGCATTATACACACAAAAATATCCTACAGATATATTCGGAGTTTATATGAGAGCCAGGGCCAGTGAAGGTTTGGACTCAACTGGTGCCCAGGGCTTAGCAAAACCTTTTTACGACCAGGTAATTGTAATTGCGGATACAACGGCAGATAAAGAAAAGGTGAAGGCACAATTGCTTACCGCGTATAAATACAATGTGGCGTATTACTATAACACTAAAAATGACAGGGCAACCGCCTTGCAGTATACTCAAAAAATATTACTGGTTGATCCTACCAATGCACAGGCTATGGAAAATGAAAAAGCACTTATGTCGCCTTCAAAAACGAAAAACAAAACAAACGACACAAAAGAAAAAGTAACTCCTTCTAAAACGAAGGTTAAAGACAAATAAAAAAAAAGATGTTTAAATTAAAGCCTTCCAAATGTGGAAGGTTTTTTTTTGATAGCGTTAGCAGATGCATTTTGAAAGATTTTTTTAAAATTGAAAATTGATGCTGCTGGCGTATTTTTGCCAGAGAAGAAAGAAATAATAAATATGTTTTTTTTACAGGCTGTTCCCGTTATAAATAGTGCTTCAAATTATTTGCCGATAGGCATTCAATTGCTGTTTGCTATAGTTTT
This sequence comes from Chitinophagaceae bacterium, assembly GCA_013694745.1. Classification (GTDB taxonomy): domain Bacteria; phylum Bacteroidota; class Bacteroidia; order Chitinophagales; family Chitinophagaceae; genus Ginsengibacter. The sequence continues at coordinate 1,403 of JACDBU010000249.1, read as the reverse complement.
TATCGGTGGAATGATGGCATTAACTCACCTGTTTGGTCCCCGGAGAAATGGAACCGATAAGCTGCTTAATTTTGAGAGCGGTATTGAATCGCAGGGCAATGCCCGCCAGCCGGTTGCCATTAAATATTTTTTGGTAGCGATCTTATTTGTTTTGTTCGATGTGGAGGTAATATTCTTTTATCCCTACGCAGTAAATTTCAGGGTTCTGGGCTGGCATGGTTTTTTAGCCGTGATCATGTTCGTGTTCTTTTTTTTAGCAGGTTTTTTTTATATCATAAAAAAAGGTGCGCTTAACTGGGAAGAGTGATTCAATTGTCAATGGGCAAATTGCAATAGGCAATAGGCAATTCCCAACACACAAAATGCAAGAGGCAATTTCCTAATTACTAATTCCTAATTACTAATTGCTAATTCAATTTAAAAAGTATTTAAACAATTTATAAAAATGCCACGTCCGGTTCAATATAATCTTACAAACAAACCTCTCGAATCCCCGATAGGCACAGTGGATGCGCCTGATGGATACACTGGTCAAGGTTTTTTTGCCACCAAACTCAGTGATGTAGTTGGCCTTGCACGGAAAAATTCTATCTGGCCATTGCCATTTGCCACAAGTTGTTGCGGCATTGAATTTATGGCCCTGATGGGCTCACATTATGATCTTGCGCGTTTTGGATCAGAAAGGGTTAGCTTCTCTCCACGCCAGTGCGATCTATTGATGGTAATGGGAACCATTGCTAAAAAAATGGCGCCGATCGTAAAACAAGTTTACCTGCAAATGGCTGAACCACGCTGGGTTTTAGCGATGGGGGCGTGTGCCTGCAGCGGTGGAATTTTTGATAGCTATCCTGTTCTGCAGGGTATTGACCAGATAATTCCGGTTGATGTTTATGTGCCTGGTTGCCCGCCCAGGCCGGAAGCGGTTCTGGATGGTTTTATGAAAGTGCAGGACCTGGTGGGTAAAGAAAGTTTAAGAAGAAGAAATTCAGAAAAATATAAAGACCTTTTAAATAGTTACGGAATACAATAAGAAAAATAGGCAAGTGGCAATAGGCAAGTGGGAAGTGGCAAGTAGCGAGTGGCAAGTGATTGCAAATGCCGTAGGCATGAAATATTAATAGAAATGATTGATCATTATATAAAACCAGGATGGCGATAACGAATCAAATAATACAGCAGAATCTTACTGAGAAGTTTGGTGATCAACTCACGGACTGGAATGAATCCTATGGTATGTTATCTTTTTCATCGGCTAAAGAGCTGAATTTAAAAGTTCTCCAGTTTTTATACGATGATGCTGAATTAAAATTTCAGTTTCTTACCGACATCACCGCAGTTCATTTCCCTGATGATAAAGAAAAAGAATTGGCCGTAGTGTATCACCTGCACAACCTGGTGGACAA
>JACDBU010000223.1 GCA_013694745.1 Chitinophagaceae bacterium | reverse complement strand
TTTTAAAAGAAGCTGGTTTGCCTGATGGTGTTATCAATTTGATTTTTGTTGATGGTCCAACAATAGGCCAGGTTTGTTTTAGCAATCCTGATTTTGCAGGTGTTCATTTTACCGGTAGCACCGGGGTTTTCAATGGTATGTGGAAAACGATAGGAGAGAATACAGGAATATATAAATCTTACCCACGCATTGTTGGAGAAACAGGTGGTAAGGATTTTGTTATTGCTCACAATAGCGCTGATGTTGATGTGGTGGTTACCGCATTAGCCCGCGGCGCATTCGAATACCAGGGACAAAAATGTTCTGCTGCTTCGCGTGCTTATATTCCTTCAAACCTTGCTGCAGAAATAAAAAAGAAATTGGTAGCTGCCATCAAAACAATGAAGATGGGAAGTGTTGAGGATTTTGGAAATTTCATTAATGCAGTGATCGATGAAAAAAGTTTTGATAAACTTGAAAAGTATATTAAGCAGGCCAGAAAAGATAAAAATGTAAAAATTTGGGTAGGAGGGAAATGCGATAAAACAGAAGGATTTTTTATTGAGCCTACCGTGATTGAGACCAGTGATCCGCAATACGTAACCATGTGCGAAGAATTATTCGGCCCTGTTTTAACCATATTTGTTTACGATGAAAATAAATTTGAAGATACATTGCGACTGGTTGATACCACTTCACCGTATGCCCTAACGGGTGCCGTAATTGCCAGGGACCGTCAGGCTATTGAACTTGCTACAAGAAAACTCCGGAATGCAGCCGGTAATTTTTATATCAATGATAAACCAACCGGTGCAGTTGTTGGGCAGCAACCTTTTGGAGGCGCAAGAGGCAGTGGTACCAATGATAAAGCGGGAAGCATTTTGAATTTGTATCGCTGGCTTAGTGCAAGAACCATAAAAGAAACATTTACCCCTGCAACAGATTATCGTTATCCGTTTATGCAGGAGGAAGGTGGAATGTAGAATATGAGGTTTTTCAGAAAGAAAAGAATCTTAAACATTTTGTATATTATACATACCAAACTGTATTTTTATAAAAATTTGAAAACCTGAAAACCATTCTTGATAAAAATCAACTGCATCTCACCATTCAAAGACTGAGTCATCAGTTACTTGAGAATTTTGGGGATAATGATAATACCGTGCTCATTGGGTTACAACCACGCGGCATATTTCTAGCAAATAAGATCGTTCGGCATTTACAGGAAATAGGATATAAAAATATTTCTTATGGAAAATTAGATATCACTTTTTACCGGGATGATATCAGGAAAGAACTGCACATTGCCAACCAGACAGATATTTCTTTTTCAATAGAAGATAAAAAAGTTATTTTAATTGACGATGTATTGTATACCGGCAGAACCATAAGAGCTGCACTGGATGCACTCCTTGCTTTCGGCCGTCCGCAAAAAGTAGAATTATGTGTTCTTATAGACCGGCGCTTTAGCCGCCAGTTGCCCATTCAGCCTGATTATTATGGCAAAGCCATCGATTCTGTAATTTCTCAAAAAGTAAAAGTTGATTGGGAAAAAGAGGAAGTTATTCTTTTTTGATGACCTGTATTGTTATAGAAACTTCTTTACCTGATCCATTCTTTATAAAAATCCCGTTACAGATAATTTTTTACATTAGCTTTGCTTTTTAATGCAACTATCCACCAATCATCTTCTGGGCATTAAAGATCTGCAGCAGTCTGACATTGAATTAATTCTTTCCACAGCCAGTCAATTCAAAGAAGTTTTACAAAGGCCGATCAAAAAAGTTCCATCCCTCAGGGACACAACTATCGTTAATCTTTTTTATGAAAGTTCAACCCGTACAAGGATATCTTTTGAACTGGCAGAAAAAAGATTAAGCGCCGATACGGTAAATTTTTCTGCCTCCGGTTCATCTGTTACAAAAGGAGAAACTTTACTTGATACAGTGAATAATATCCTGTCGATGAAAGTAGATATGGTGGTGATGCGTCATAGTGCCAGTGGCGCTCCGCATTTTTTAGCAAAACACATTCCCGCTGCAATTATAAATGCGGGTGATGGTATCAATGAACATCCAACCCAGGCACTCCTTGATGCATTTTCAATCAGGGAAAAATTAGGAACGCTGGAAGGCAAAAAAGTTGTGCTCATTGGAGACATCATGCATTCGCGTGTTGCCCTTAGCAATATTTATTTATTAAAAAAAGTGGGCGCCGAAGTTATGGTTGCCGGCCCTCCAACCCTTATACCAAAATATATTGCAGAAGCGCTGGATGTTAAAGTAGAGTATAATTTAAAAAAAGCATTGCAATGGTGTGATGTGGCGAACGTGCTGCGTATACAATTAGAAAGACAGAACCAGGTTTTGTTTTCATCACTGCGCGAATACAATCTTGCGTACGGGGTAAGTAAAAAACTTTTGGAAAGTTTGGATAAAGAAATTGTAATCATGCACCCTGGTCCAATAAACAGGGGAGTGGAAATTGACAGTGATGTGGCAGATTCTGACCAGTCAATAATTTTGCAGCAGGTAGAAAATGGGGTAGCAGTCCGGATGGCGGTTTTGTATCTGCTGTCGGGAAAGCAAGGATAATTTTAAATGCATAATTTTATAATTTATAACGGAAAATTTTAAGGGCACATACTTCTCAATACATAAGTTAATAAAATGCGTATTTGTTTATTTCCCGGTACGTTTGATCCGGTAACACTCGGACATACAGACATCATTAACAGGGCGCTGCCATTGTTTGATAAATTGTTCATAGGCATTGGGAGAAATGTAAATAAGCAACAGATGTTTACAGAGGAAAAGCGGCTGGGTTGGTTGCGTGATATTTATAAAGGAAATTCAAAAATTGAAGCACTGGCATATGATGGTTTAACTGTTGAATGCTGTAAGCAAATTGGGGCAACATTTGTTTTGCGTGGCATACGTTACGTGAATGATTTTGAATATGAAAAAGCCATCGCTGATATGAACCGCAGCCTGGATAATCACGTGGAAACAGTTTTTTTAACCTGCCTTCCCCAGTACACTTCATTTGCGTCTACCCTTGTACGTGATGTTATCCGTAATGGCGGCAATGTAGCCCAGTTTTTGCCCAGGGAAGTAGCAGAATCTTTGCAATAATTCATTAAAATAAACAGGATGTCTATCTGGTTCAATAAAGCTGTAACCATACAGGATATAAAAGCTATTGGCAACAATTCCATGGCCAATTATTTAGAAATGGAATGGGTTGAAATTGGCGAGGATTTTTTAAAATTACGCATGCCTGTAAATGATAAAACAAGGCAACCTTATGGTACTTTGCATGGCGGTGCTTCGTGTACTCTTGCAGAAACTGTTGGCAGCGTGGCTTCAGCTTAAGTGATAGACAGGGAAAAATATATTTGTATGGGACTTGAGATCAATGCAAATCATGTGAGAGCAGCAAGGAAAGGATGGGTAATGGGTATGTGCACTCCATTGCACCTGGGCAGATCTACACACGTGTGGGATATAAAAATTTATGATGAAGAAGAAAAATTGATTTGTATAAGCAGAATTACCGTAGCCATTCTTGCTAAACAGGAGTGATCATTTTTTCAAATGATCCAGCACTTCCAAAATGGTGGCAAATGTATTTTCTTTATATTTTTTCAGGTCCTGCTGTTGTATCCATTTGATGTCAGTAATATCTTCTTCCGTTTGGGCTTTTAAATTTTGATCGCTCCTGCAGGTCATATTAAACCAGTGAGATTCTTTTAAAATATACTTTCCAAATTCATGATATGTGTGATAAGTAATGGTGATCTTATTACCAACTTCAATCTCATGTAGCCCCGTTTCTTCCTGCACTTCACGAATGGCGCACTCTTCAAGCGTTTCGCCTTTTTCAATTTTCCCTTTTGGAAGATCCCATTTGCCTCTTCTGAATATCATCAGCACTTCATTTTTTTCATTTGTGATTAATCCACCTCCTGTTTGCAATACTGTAAAATGCCTGAAAAAAGTTCTTTTCAATTTTTCAAAATTGTCGTTCCACAAAATCCCGCGAAGAAATTCATCTTTGGAAATTTCATGCAGCAGGGAATGGATTGCCGGGGTTGACAACTCATCAATAAATATTGTTTCAGGATGATGCATTAACTCATGTAAGGGAGCATCTATTTCATCACAAAGAAAAACAGGCTTATCGCCAAAATAAATTTTGATAAACATGAAGTAAAGC
>JACDBU010000203.1 GCA_013694745.1 Chitinophagaceae bacterium | reverse complement strand
TATATACTCAGTGGGGTATTGATGTTATTTTTCACATTCTCCAGGAAATCCAATGGTGAAACATGTGGCCAAAAGCTGCTCGCAACAAGGTTATGAATGCTATTAATAAAAGTTAGTGCATCCTGTTTTAATGATATTACAGTTGTGTCGTTAAATTTTCTTTGCGCTAAAACAGCAGGCATTGTAGAGCAGCAAAAGCCTGTGGTAAGGAGAAGGAATATGCAAACCTTGTAAGAATGAAAAAGCTTTTTTGTCATCTGGCGCTATAAGCGAAGATAACCGTGATTTGGTTTAACCAGCCAGGTTGTAAATCATTATATTTATTGATACAGCACCAGGATTTTAATTTTTATTATTACCCACTTTTAAAATTTGCTTCCTATCCGGTATTTTTACTTATAAATATTTATGTATGATAATAGAAAATAAAATTGCATTGGTAACAGGCGGCAGCAGGGGATTAGGAAAAGATATGGCGCTGCAATTAGCGCGGAATGGTCATGATGTAGTATTAACATATCAAAGCCGCGAAGATGCCGCTTTAGAAGTGGTGAACGAAATCGTAGCCATGGGTAAAAATGCTGCGGCGCTTTCGCTGGATACAAATGATGTAGCCTCGCTGCCGGATTTTGTAAAAACCTTTCTCCGGTTATTGCAAAGCAAATGGAAAAAACAAACTTTTGATTTTTTAATAAATAATGCAGGCGTTGGTGCAACCATTCCGTTTGCACAGGCAACCGAAGCAGACTTCGACAGGTTAATGAATATACATTTCAAAAGTGTTTATTTTCTTACACAACAACTGCTTCCACTGGTAAATGATGGTGGCAGGATCATTAATATTTCAACAGGTACAACGCGCTTTTGTGTACCAGGCTACTCTATTTATTCATCGATGAAAGGCGCAGTTGAAGTGTTTACACGTTACCTGGCAAAAGAAACCGGGCCACGAAAAATAACAGTGAATGTAGTGGCACCAGGGCCTGTAGCAACTGATTTCAATAATGGTGGCAACAGGGACAATCCCGAACGAAATAAAATGCTGGCTTCGCAAACGGCATTAGGAAGGGTGGGAGAGGCAAAGGATATTGGCGGCATCATTGCCTTTTTATGCAGCGAAGAAGGCGGTTGGATAAATGGACAACGAATTGAAGTTACCGGGGGAATCAATTTATAAATTCCTTCATCGTGAAAACAAAATGCTAATAACTTTTTTGAAGATCTCTCTTGAATTTATCTGAATAAAAAACTTATTTTAATTCTTTATCGATCTGTGTAATAATATTTTTAGATTCTGTTATCACCAATGATACCTGTCTGCAATGGCTTGTGGAGCATCCCATCTTTGTAAATAATTTTTTGCAAGAGGCATTTTTAAAACCTGTTCAAAATTTCAATAACAATTTCCGAAAGCTTTTCTTTCCAGTTTACACCAGGGCGTCTCCATATTTTATAAGCCCGGCTAACATGCTTACTTATTTCGGATTCACTCATTGATGATTGTTTAAGGATCGAATATTTTTTACTTTTCCGGGTTCAAAACAGCTTTGATATAATTTTGATTGTTAAGGTATTTTTTGGCAGCCTGTTGTATATCCTGGATGGTTAGTGCCTGCACTTTTTTTCCGTAGTTGTATATCCAGATAGGGTCTTCACGTTCAATCCACGATTCGCTTAGCACGGTAAGCCAATGATCATTATTTTTTAACTCATCCTCATTTTGTTTTTTTAATGTTTCTTTTACTTTATCAAGGTCTTTCTGCTCAACACCGTTATCCTGCGCATTTTTAATGATACCGAAAAAAGCAGCTATAACCTTGTCTACATTTTCAGGCGCGCAAGGAAAACCCGCACTAATACTGTAATGTGGATATGGTCTTTTTACCAGGGAGCCTCCCATGCCGCCACCATAAATAAGACTCATTTCTTCTCTTAACTTTTCAATGATCTTTATATTCAGCACTTCTGTAAGCGCTGTTATTTTAAGATTTTCATCCTGGCTGTAAGGCGCTTCACCCGTAAAAATAACAGACACCCGGCTTTGTTTGGCAGCCCCTTTATTAACTGATAACTCAACAACACCTTTCACTGGCCGTAAGCCAACATCTGTAAATTTATTTTCTTTTTGTTTTGATGGCAAGCTTCCAAGATAAGTTTCCAGCAAAGGTTTTATTTTATCCGGATCTATATTACCAACAAATGTAAAATGGAGCCCATATGCATTTCCGTATACCTCATTGTAAATTTTTGTTACTCTTTCCAGGCTGATCTTATCATAATCAGCAGCCTTGGGTAAACCGCCCGCCCATGGGTTATTATTGTATTCTGTTTTTGCTAATGTGTCGGAAAAATAATTTCCAGGGTTGTCTCTCAGGTTGCGTATAAATCCCTTTTGTGTATTGATAAAGGATTGAAATAATTTATCATCTTTCCTGGGTTGCGTAAAATATAAGTTTACCAATTGCAGCATTGTCTCAAGATCTTTTATACTGCTGGTCCCCTGGATACCTTCATCATCCGGGTTCATATAAGGTTGAGCAGATACGGTTTTGCCGGAAAGAAATTTTTCGAGGTCTGTCGGGGTCATGTCTTTAACTCCCATTTGTTGTACGATAATGGCCGCATTTTGCGCATTTTCTTTATCTGCCAATCCATAATTATGTGTGCCACCCCATCTCCATGAATCCATTTGTATCTCATCATTTTTAAAATCGGTAGGCCGCAATGTTATGGTTACGCCATTGCTTAAGGTAAGATCGGTTGTTCCTAAGGTGGCATTCTTTTTTTCACTGATCACTTTACCGGCAACCGGTTTTTTATCCATCAATGAATTTGCCACAGCCTTTTCCTGGTAAGCCTTTGCGGGCACACGATGTGCCGAGGCCAGTAATTTAATCAGCTCAGTGTTGGATGGTAATTGGGATACATCTTTTTCCGGGGAAAGATATAATGCAAATTTCCCCTGTGATGTTTCCATTTTTTTGGCAACAGCATTTACTTCATCAAGGGTAATGGTAGGCAGTACCTGTTTGATGAATGCAAACCTGTTAGTGATCCCAACAACCGGCGAGCCAGTTAAATAATTATTGATATAACCCTGCACCAGCACAGCTGATTCAGTTTTGTCTTTATCTTTAAATGCAGTTTCTGTTTGATTAAGCATGCTCATTTTTCCTCTTTCCAGTTCCGACTTTAGAAAGCCATACTTCCTTACACTTTCATTGGTAGCAACTAAAGCGTTGATAGCATCATTCACCGGTTTATCACCAATAGCTGCAATGGAAACAAAAGAGCGGTAACCCCTGCTAAAACCGCCAAAAGAAGAACTGCCAAAAATAAAAGGCGGGTCGGCTTGCTGCGTGAGTTCATTCAAACGCTGGTTTATTAATGCATTAAATAAACCTTCTACAACTGTTTCCCTGTAAGCTGACCATGTATTTACAGGCTTCGCCTTTTCCACATAATTAAATATTTGCAGAATTTTAAAGGTTTGTTCTTTATCACTCAGCACCATACCCATATCCTGTTTTCTTTCTGCAATAGGAATAATAGATGGCCTTACTATTTCAGGTGCCGGATTTTTGAACTGGCCAAAATGTTTGATGATCTCTTCGAGTGCAACTTTGGGATCTATATCACCCACAACTACCACTGCTTCAAGATCCGGGCGGTACCAGGTTTTATAAAAACGGATCAAAGATTCGGCCTTAAAATTCTGGATGATGCTGTCTTTACCTATCGGCAACCTGGAGGCATATGGAGAACCATTGTATAATAAAGGATAATATTTTTTACCCATGCGTTCGTTGGCACCCTTACCCAGGCGTGATTCTTCCAGTACCACACCCCGTTCTTTATTTATTTCTGCTGTATCCAGTAAAGCATTACCAGCCCAGTCTTCCAGGATGGTGAAGCCCTTGTCGACTTTATCCATATCATCGGATGGTATGGGAAGAATATATACCGTTTCATCAAAGCTCGTGTATGCATTCAGGTCTGCCCCAAACTGTACCCCGATTGACTGCAGGTAATTAACCAGCTCATTTTTTTGAAAATGTTTGGAGCCGTTAAAATTCATGTGTTCCATCATGTGCGCAAGGCCTTGCTGATCGGGTTGTTCAAGCACCGAGCCGGTGTTTACTACGAGCCTGAGCTGCAGTTTTTTTTCGGGCTTTGTATTCCTTTTAATATAGTAGGTTAAACCGTTTGGCAGTTTCCCGATCTTAACATCGGGGTCAGTAACCAGTTTATCTGTGAGTTTAAATTGGGAAAAAGTGAGTTGAGAAATGCTTATAAAAAATAAAAGGAAAAGGAGGTGCTTAAGCTTAGATAAATGCATATAGTTGTTTTATTTTGTGCAATATAATTTATTAATCGCCATGAAGAAATGTTTATAAAGATTTGGTGATTTGGAATTTTATTCAACACTGGCATATGCATCAGCATTACGATATTAGTAAATTAGCAAATAGCACATCATTGTATAAGTAATGTTATGGCAATTGCAAATACACCATGGCTGAAAGTTTCAAGTTGCCCTGTTTCTTTTGTGTCCGCTAAAAGTTAGAAATAAATGTAGTTCTTGTACACAATGAAAATGCATGTAAAAGAAATTGCCTGCTAAACTGAAATTATTTTATACAGGATCATCCGTTTTAAACAGATCGAAAATTAGCTAAGATTTGTAAGCTACTGCAGCACTTGTAAATCCTGCAAGCGGTATAAATTCAGTTCTTTTAAAACCAACCTGCTTTGCCCAATTCTCAAAATCCTGTTGGGTGTAATCGAAACCATCACCGATTTCAATCAGCATATCAAGGCTCATCAATAAACCGAATGTATTTTTTATCCTATTATTGTCAATTACATTTTCAATAGCAATCAAAACCCCGTTTGCAGGCAGCACATCAAAGGCTTTTTTCATGAGTTCAATTTTTGCTTCTTCATTAAGTCCATGTAAAATATTTCCCATGGATATTATTTCAGCAGAAGGCAGCACATCCTTTACAAAGTCGCCACTGGCCACGGATACACGGTCTGATACATTCATTTGTTTCAGTTTGGCAAGTGCAAGCGGCGCAACCGGCGGCAGGTCAAAAGTGGTGCATTTTATTTGCGGATGATGCAGTGCAATTAATGCTGAAAGAAAACCATCCGCGCCGCCTATATTAAGATCGAGCAAAAGCGCGTCCACCGCAGCTTTTAATCCTATATCATAATCCGCTAAAAAATTATTTAGACTATCTATTGGGAGTGATGGCTCCTGCATATCATATCCAACAAAGTCAATTTGTTTTGAAGGGTTTTGATTGTTGTAAGATCTTACCCAATTAATAAGATCCAATACTTCTTCTGTATTCCAAACAGCAAAGAGCGATCTTGCCATTAATTTTTTAAGATCACCAATGCCAGTATGTACATAATTATTTATCCTTTCTACATTCAGCTGGTTGGCTTCAAGGGCAAATACAGAGAAGCCCATTTCTTTTACTGAATATTCCAATAACCTGTGTTTCATTTTAAAAAAATCACCAGTACCATGTGTACTTTCACCGAGCGCCACGATCTTTGCATCCCCCACTATTTTTTTAAACGGAAGCAGGTCTGAAAAATCCTGGTCTTCATTTTCTTTGCTGCCATTTATGCTTTTGAATGGATAAACATATTTACTTAACTCGTGAAATTGTATTGGATTCATATTTGCCGATGCTTCAGCAACTTCGATCTTTTTATTATTTACAAAGCAATCGATGTCATCAAGCCATACCGTTCCGCTGCCAGATAAGCCTAAGGTTAGATAAACAGAATGTACAGGAGCGGAAACCTTCAATTCAATTTCAAAAGCTGTCCAGTTATTGCCAGTATTGTTTTTAATAATCTTATAAGCCGAATCAGTAAGGATCCCTAAACCTTTATATGATTCAAGCGCAATTTTTAGATTCCCTTTAAGGTCACCTGTTTTTATCAATCCTTTTATTTTTAAAATTTTAGTTCGTAATGAGTATGGTTCAATCAAATACCGGAGTGAATAATAATTGCTGCTGGCAGGGTCATTATTATTGTCGGAAATACGCAGGCTGTATTTCCCAGAACGTTTTACGGTACTATCAACGATGACTTTACCGCCGGCCGTAAATGATGCAACTGACCATCCCCAGGGTCGTTGCGTACCTTCTATGCTTAATTTTTCAAAGCTAAAATTGAGTGTTTGCTGTGCATTTGTGCTAAAAAGGTTAAGTAAAAAAACAGTTACTACAGCCAGAAAGCAGATCTTAATTATGAATGCATTTTTCATCATTAGTTTACTTTGATGGCCGAAATATTTTTAGCACAGGTGTAGATAGAAGTATCAAAAGATAAAAAATAGAACAAATTATTCTTTACTGCGATTGAATTTGATGAACGGCAGAATAATATAAATTGTCAGGGAGTAATACGGGATAATTACTTTATCTAAGCACCTGCCTTTTGTTTTTGATGACAGGCTGGCGGGCGGTTGTGCCATGTAACGTAGGTTTCAAATGGAATTATTTTTTCAAATAAGGTAAAATAATTCTTTTCCATATCTCATATCCTTCCGGTTTCATGTGAAGGCGATCTTCCACATAAAGCGCTTCTCTCATTCGTCCTTTTTTATCCAACATAGCATCGTAAATGTCAATGAAAGCTGCGTTTTTTTTATCTTTAAAAAAAGCTTTGATCTCCTTATTAGCTGCCCGAACTTTTCCCTGGATGTTAGCACGCACAGGACTTGGTTTTATAGAAACATAATCAATCACTACATCCGGAAGATTTATTCTTAATATAGAATAAAGCGTTTTTACCCGCTGAACAACTTCTTTTGCCGAAATACTGTCAGCAGCAGCCAGGTCGTTTTCACCACAATAGATAACAACCTGTTTGGGCTGATAAGGAAGTATGATATCATATGCGTACCGGATCAAATCCGGCAATGTTGATCCGCCAAAGCCCCTGTTAACAATAGGATAGCCAGGAAAATACTCGTTCACATCTTTCCATTTGTTAAACGATGAACTGCCGACAAATACAATAGAATGAGTTGGAGGCGGATGCAGAGCATCCTGGTTTTTAAATGCAACAATATCCTGCCAAAAAGGAGGAGATAATTGCGCCTGCAGAAGATTTTGATAACCCAAAAACAAAAAAGCAAATGCAATAATTTTTCTCATGAATTTATTTTTTTATCCTGATCAAAAGCGATAAATCATTCTTACTATAGGTTAATCTAATCACAATATGCGGACTGCTTTTCCGAAAATTTAAAACCAATGTTAGCGGTCTTTATTTTTCAATGCGGTTTTTTGAAATAAACCTAACTGTTAAACTGCCGTAGATGATGATCAATGTGTTTGTAAACTATTTGACCCGTATGTTCTTTAGACATTGCACCAAAGAAGGGGTGAATAAAGCCAGCGTTTGAAAAATGCTCATATCCATTCAGGAGATTTATCCATTTCTCTTTTTCTTCAGCAAAATTGATATTCTCCTTTATTTTAAATCCCGGAACAGTAGGCAGGTTTTGTTTAATTGGTTCATCTTTCAGCATATTTTTCAATGCCATTTTACCAAACAACCTTCCAATAAATGATTGTTTGTATTTCTTTTTCCCCATGGCCATCTCATCCCATTGCGAACAATGTTTCATCATTTGAGATACATTCATTTTCCCCCATTGTGCCGTTCTGTTTTCATTGAGAGAATTAATTCTATTGATCAATTCATCTCTTGTTGATTTATCAAATACTGTTTTCATTTTTTTGTCTTTAATATTTGTAAGCGGTAATTTCAAAATGATAACTTACCAATGGCATTTGCAAAATAGTAAATCTAATCATTCGCACAAAAAAATACAAATTACGATAAGGATAATCATCTCTGTGTAGAATTGATTTCGGATTTTTATAAAGTCAGGACAGGATCCTTTTATTATTTAAACATACTAAGGATAGTATGAAGACACTGCAGGCAGGAAGATTTGAAAATACAAAGATATCGCGGGGAGGACGCTGCCACTGATTAGAAATTAAGTGGCATAATAATGGCAAAGAATGGTTTATGAATAAAGGATATTTTTTTGTTGCCATAATGCTTTTAATTTTCTTTAGCTCCTGTTCAACAATTAAACCTATTGGTTTTGTAAACAGCGAACCTAAACTTGATCCCGTACAATTTTTTGGTGGTAAAACACATTCTTCGGGTGTTATGGAAAGCCATGGTGGTAAACCAGTAATGCCTATCACTACAGCAACCACAGGCATTTACAAAGATGGCGTTTTGAGTATAGAACAAGATCTTTATCCCGGTAAAGGAAAAAAAAATCACCGTTCATGGAAGCTGAAGCAAATTGATGAACATCATGTTGAAGCCACGGCAAATGATATTGCCGGCACAGCCCGTGGTATGTTGTATGGTAATTATTTTACCTGGACGTTTACTTTAAAACTTGATAAAGGCCTGGTACGACGCGTACGTATGAACCAGCAATTGTATTTAATGCCCAATGGTCAAACGCTGATCATTCGCAGTATTATCCGCAAATTTGGAATTATTGTGCAGCAGATAACTGAGGAATTTAAAAAAGATTAAAAGGCTGTGTTTTTTAGAAGGGACTTTCTGATTGTTTACTTTGTACTATTTGTAAAAAAATTAGTTTATCTAATATTTTGCCGTTGGTTGTAGACCATGTAGTGGCGCTTACTGGACAGCGATACTTTTATTTATTCAACATACTAAGAATAGTGTGGTGAGCAACCTAGTACGATAATCCATATCTTTAATTAAATCAAATCACCATATGAAAATTATCTCCTCAAAAGCTCATGGCATATTAGATTATTTAACGGTTATATTTCTTGTTGCCGCCCCAACACTTTTTAAAATGGAAGGTACGCTTTGTACTTTCACTTATGCTTTAGCGGGCATCCATTTATTACTGACGGTATTAACCAATTTTGAACCCGGTATTATTAAAATTATCCCATTTAAAATTCATGGATTAATTGAGCTGATCGTAGCCGTAGTGCTTATTGCAGTTGCATTTTGGTTTAATTCCAACGGGAGTGAATTGGGCTTTTATTTTTATTTGGGCTTGGCAATTGTGATTCTTATTGTGTTCATTCTTACGGATTTTAAGGGTACACAAACAAGCGCTAAATAATTTTCTCCTTCCGGCACTGGCGTGTGAGTACGCTTGTGGCATGAAAAGAACAACAAATAATTTAATATCTGAAACTATCGATGAATAATTTTTTTAAAAATTAATTATTTTACTTATACTCAAACCCAAATCGTATCGCTGCTTCAAGAACATTACTGTCGATATCTTTCAGCGTTTTAAACTTAATGCAATACCCGCTCACACTCGCCTTGCCTAGTTTCTTACCATACGTTTGGGCTAAGTATGTCTTATCTTTTATACCAAGGATGTAAACAGAGATTCCAGTTGTATTTGCGCTGATACCAATTTGAAACCACTCCCTGGTTTCTCCTTTAGCATATTTTATTGTTTGTAATCCATATCCTATATTGGGGTTAGAAACGGTTTTGTTTTCACTGTTTTTACCATCGAAAAACCATAATTTACATCCTGGTAACACTTGAAGTATTATTCGATGCAACGCTTGCATTTCACTACGCTTTGGTTCAGGTTGGCTGGCAATATATTTTTTGATTTCTTCTTTTACGTTCATATAAAATATAAAATTATTTGTTGAAAACTTGCCGCCAACGTTGAGGCTTAGCGTTATAGGATCAATGAAAAACAACAGCTCAGCTTTTTACTACAGCAAATAGAAAATCTAATGTTCTCCTCCTCTTTGGGTCCAAGTTTCACGAATCACTTTTCTTATATTACTTCAATATATTTTTGAGAAAATTGAAATCATCCGTTCGTGTTTCATAATACCTTGCCCATGAATAATGATTATCTAAAATAAGATTTTCTTATTTGCTAATTCACAAATAAATGTACCTAAGTGTTTGAATTTGTGAAAGAGAAGTGTTTCGTAATACACGAACCACGGTATTGTAAACGATAGCATTTTTCATTAGGAAACTTTTGAGAAAACATTTATTAAAAAAAATTAATAGCTCGTTGAAATTCTGGTGAGGACCAGCATATTTTTGAGGCTCGCGGAATCCTGCAAGGCTGCTAAGTTAAACGGCAATAAGAACAACCGTTTCGGGCAGAGGACAAACGAATATATATTATATATAACGTGTTGTGCTATTAACAAATGTTGACAAATAAATTAATACTATTTTAATAAAAAGATGTTGTGCAGTTGTCTTAGTTAGTAACCAAACTCACTCAAACAATGCACAACATCAAAACAAATT
>JACDBU010000064.1 GCA_013694745.1 Chitinophagaceae bacterium | reverse complement strand
ATCTTCCACTGCAATGGGAGAGATTACAACTGCCAGTGGGTTTGCTACTACTGCAATGGGAAATAATACAACTGCCAGTGGGGATTATACCTTTGCTGCAGGTACAAAAGTTTCTACTAATAATCATGCCGGCGCTTTCTTTTTTGGAGACTCCGATCCTCATACTAAAGGAGTAAGAAACATAGGCATCAACGATCAGTTTGCAGCACGTTTTAATGGAGGCTATTATTTTATTTCCGATGATGCAGGGGCTGATATTGGTGTCCAGGTATTACCGGGCGGCAATGCATGGGTAGCCATTTGCGATAAAAACCGTAAAGAAAATTTTGAGCCCCTCAACGGTGATGATGTTTTACAAAAAATAGCAAGGATAAATTTTACTTCGTGGAACTACAAAATGCAGGATGCTAAAAAGTACCGCCATTATGGTATTATGGCGCAGGATTTTTACAATGCTTTCGGTCATGATAAATATGGCACCATTGGTAACGATACCACCGTTAACCCCATTGATATGATAGGCATTGATATGACTGCAATACAGGCGTTGGAAAAAAGAACTTCAACATTAGATTCAGAAAATAAAGATTTGAGAAATGAAATTGCAGAATTAAAAACAAGATTAATGAAACTGGAAAAACTTAACAGATAATATGAAGCGGGAATTGGGCTGTGGCTGCATCTGATTTTCAATCAACACAAATAACTGTTTTTAAATACACATACAGTAATTGTTAAGGCTAATTTAATTATTCATTCATACCTTCTTAATGCCGAAAGTTGGTTAGTAATAAATACAGGTGTTCTTTTTACTGTTTATTGGTGAACATAGCAGGGAAAATAATTTTGAAGGACTATCCATATGGTAGCCTTTTAAATATAATTTCTTTCGCAAAGTTTTTTTCACGTAATCGATACAATACCAGCAGGGCAAAATAAATAAATTATTTATTAAAATTTAAATTCCTCTTTCATTTTAGAGAGAAACTCTTCAATTTTTATTATCTAATGATTTCTATTCCGGGATTTTAAAATAAAATTAGTTATTACTCAAATTCGTTATACAATTTCCTACGGTTAATAAAGCATTACCCGCTTTCATACAGTTACTGGGGTTTCATACTAAATGCATACAAAAACGCGCATGGTCTCATTTATTTTTATGAAGTAATGTTCAAAAATTGTTTACCATGAAAAAAATCATTTATTACTTTTTAGTAAGCACCATAGGATATTTGTTATTTGCTACAACATCTTTTGCCCAAAACGGTAATGTTGGCATTGGAATACCTACACCACTGGCACGCTTACACGTTGCTGATAGTAGTGTGGTTTTTACCGCTACTGGTGATATTCCAGTTACGCCAGGTAATCCACCCATTTCGGGTGTTGGTAGAAGAATGATGTGGTATCCTGGTAAGGCTGCATTCAGGGTTGGATATGTAAGCGCAGCAAAATGGGATAAAGATAGTATCGGAAATTATTCTTTTGCTTAGGGCTATAATAGTAAAGCCTTAGGAAATGCTTCAACAGCTTTGGGAGCATCTACTGCTTCATATACTTTTTCATATAATGGTTATACAACAGCCATGGGGCAATCCAATTCGGTCGGAGATTGGTCAGCAGCAATGGGACAATCTTCAGCAAATGGTCTATGGTCTACAGCTATGGGAAATTCAAACACTGGCGGGTGGTATTCAACAGCCGTAGGAAAATCGAGTGCCAGCGGAGCCCACTCAACAGCAATGGGAGAATCCATAGCCAGTGGTGATTCTTCAACCGCCGCTGGAGGTTCAACAGCAAGTGGTTTTGCGTCTATTGCAATGGGACAATCAATTGCTGATGGATACTTATCAACAGCAATGGGACAATCATATGCAAAGGGATATTATTCAGTAGCATTGGGGGTTTCGAATGCAAATGGTGCAGCATCCATTGCTATCGGACAATCCACGGCTACAGGAGATTTCTCAACAGCTATTGGAAATACTTTTGCCAGAAGTTATAGATCAACAGCATTGGGAATTAATAACGATAGTGTCATTACTTCCAGTACTAATTCCTGGGTTGATACGGATCCATTAGTTTATATTGGAAATAGCCGGAATAATAGCACCATGCATAATGCCATGATGATTTTAAAAAATGGTAAGGTGGGTATAGGAACAAATACTCCAACAACTCTTTTGCATATTTCGGATGGTGTTACCGGACTTTCATATTCTCCCTTACCTGGGGTTGTTATCGAAAGAAATAATAATACTTATCTAACTTTTCTTACCCCTGATGCGTATGAAAGTGGTCTTCTTTTTGGTCATTCAGGCGATCCGGCAGATGGCGGAATTATTTATAACAATAGTGGTTCGGTTCAGGGCCTGCAATTGCGCACGAACGGAAATGTTAGCCGGATGGTTATCACCAATACCGGAAATGTAGGCATTGGTACCAACACACCTTTTTCCACATTGCATGTAAAAGGAATAGTAGATGTATTTAATGCAGATACACGTACCGGTGCGGTTAGCAATGGCACTTCTTCTATTGATGCTGTGGAATTAAAAAGCGCGGGTACAGATGCTTACATCGCTGTTCAGAGGGCAGCAGGTGCCGCGTTACATTTAACCAGAGCCAGTGGGGCCGGTATTTTGGCGGGATTTTATGTTGGCGGTACATTGGTGGGATCGATCACAACCAGCGGCACTACTACGGCATTCAATACAACTTCGGATATGCGGTTAAAAGAAAATATACAATCTTCTCATTATGGTCTAACCATATTACTAATGCTTAATGTGAAAGATTACAATTTTAAAACAGATGTAAATAAACAATTACAAACCGGCTTTATGGCACAAGAAGTTTACAAATTTTATCCGCAGGCAGTTCATGTTGGTGGCGAAGATGCAAAAACCGATCCCTGGACCATTGACTACAGCAGGTTTACTCCGGTAGTTGTAAAAGCTATGCAGGAACAACAACAGATCATTGAAACACAACAAAACCAGATAAATGAACTTAAAGAAAACAATGACAAAATAAATACACAGCTCGAAGAAATTACTAAAACATTAAAGCTGCTTACACATAAATAATTCATCTTATTCTAACTTTTTATAAAAAGCATTTAAAAATTGTTTACCATGAAAAAAAACATTTATTACTTTTTAATAACTACTATAGGATATCTGTTATTAGCCACAACATCTTTTGCCCAAAACGGTAATGTTGGCATTGGAATCGCAGCACCCCTGGCTCGATTGCATGTTGCAGATAGCAATGTTGTATTTACAGCCATTGGAAATATCCCAGCAATCCCAGGTAATCCTCCAGTTTCGGGTACAGGCAGGAGAATGATGTGGTATCCTAATAAGGCAGCATTCAGGGTGGGTTATGTAGGTACTCTGAACTGGAATAAAGACAGTATTGGTAATTATTCATTTGCTTCCGGAAATAACAGTAAAGCGAGTGGCTTTGTTTCAACTGCTATGGGCAGTTCAAATGCCGAAGGGAAATTTTCAACATCAATGGGCCAGTCGGATGCCAGTGCAGATTCTTCAACCGCAATGGGTGGCTCGTTTGCAGGTGGATTATATTCAACTGCAATAGGGAGTTCGAATGCAACAGCAAATCTTTCAACTGCTATGGGTCAGTCAGATGCAACGGGTATTGCATCAACTTCAATGGGCAGTTCAATTGCAAGCGGTATTTACTCAACTGCATCCGGAAGTTCTAAATCTACTGGCTTTGGTTCAACAGCCTTTGGCGAATCTATAGCCAGTGGTATCTATTCATCAGCCTTCGGCAATACATATTCACGTAGCTATGGTGCAACTGCATTAGGGGTTTTTAATGACAGCATTGCAACTTCAAACCCGGTATCATTCATTGCAACAGATCCCGTTTTGTATGTTGGAAATGGAACGGCAAATAATGCAAGAAAAAACGCAATGGTAGTTTTAAAAAATGGCAATACAGGAATAGGAACAAATATGCCTTTGGTAAAACTGCACATTCAGGATGGTGTTACAGGCATTGCTTATATGCCTTTGCCAGGTGCAGTTATTGAAAGAAACAATCATACCTATCTTACTTTTCTTACGCCAAATGCTTTCGAAAGCGGACTTCTTTTTGGCAACTCCGGTGATGAAGCAATGTAAAGGCTGTAAAATAATTATTGGCACCCAACATTTTTTTATGAGAAAACTTATAAATCACTGCTCAACTCGATGAAATGTCAAAAGCAAAAGATCATTTTCAAAATAAATAAATCATTTCAAATTCTTTTTATGAAATACATCATTAAACTATCAGCAACTTTTTTGTGCGTTCTGATTTTAAGGAACGCCAATGCCCAAAATGTAGGCATAGGCACAAACACACCCGGTGCATCCGCAATGCTTGAAGTTAAGAGTTTGAATAAAGGTGTATTGATTCCAAGGGTTGCCCTGACAGGCACTGGAGATGTGTCAACGATACCGTCAGCTATAATCTCATTGCTCATTTACAATACTGCAACCACTTCCGGCGCAACAACAGTTACTCCTGGATATTATTACTGGAGCGGAACTGCGTGGCTACGTTTTGCCACAGGATCCTCTACAGGATGGTCTCTCACAGGAAATGCAGGAACGGTGGATGGAACAAATTTTATTGGCACCACGGATGATGTTCCATTCAATATCCGTGTTAATGGCCAGCAGGCGGGAAGGATAGAAGGCGTTCCGGGTAATACATTTTTAGGATACAGATCAGGGAATTCAACTATTATATCTGCACAATATAATACTGGAATTGGTCTATATTCTTTGTTTTCAAATACTATAGGCTCCTTCAACCAAGGCTCTGGTAGTGATGCTTTAAATCGTAACACGACTGGATCAAAAAATTCTGCGAATGGCGCTTATGCACTTTTTGGAAATAAAACTGGAAATAATAATACTGGAAATGGTTTTTCTGCTCTGTTTTCAGACTCATCAGGCCATAGTAATGTAGCGATAGGGTATGCAGCTTTATATAAAAATAGTAGTTCTTCAAATCTTGTTGCAGTAGGTGATTCTGCATTATATAATGATACTGCGCAATACAATACTGCTGTAGGATCAAAAGCGCTTTTTTCAAATTTATCAGGAAACTACAATACTGCAACGGGATTTCAGTCATTATACAAAAATTCAATAGGTAGTTTTAATTCTGGAAATGGTGATTTTGCACTTTATTCAAATACAACAGGAGATGGAAATACAGCAAATGGTAATTCTGCACTACTAAACAACATAACTGGAGATAATAATACAGCAAGTGGTTCAGATGCACTTTCAAGTAATCAGACTGGAAATAATAATACAGCATGTGGTTCAGATGCACTTTTTTCAAATACCGCAGGTTTTAGTAATGTAGCCATTGGCTCAGCAGCATTGTTTAATAATATTAATGGTTCAAATCTGGTAGCGGTAGGTGATTCTGCGCTATATAATAATACTGCCACTATTGTTCTATCTAATAGTGGTAAATATAATACTACTGTAGGCTCTAAGTCACTTTTTACAAATGATTTAGGAGGCTTTAATACTGCAATTGGTTCAAGAACGCTTTTTTTAAATAAAAACGGGAATTACAATACCGCTACTGGTCATGGAGCACTTCAATCAAACATCGCAGACGGTAATACTGCAAATGGAACGGAGGCTTTAATATTTAATACTAGCGGAAGTTATAATACTGCCGTTGGTATTTTTGCTCTTCAGTTAAATGAAATTGGAAATAATAATACCGCAGATGGTAACAATGCCCTTAAATCAAATCAAACAGGAACAGTAATGTTGCAATCGGCACACAAGCTTTATTCCAAAATATGAGTTCTTCTAATCTTGTGGTAGTAGGGGATTCTGCATTGTACAACAGTACCGGGCCTCGTAATACAGCGATTGGATCGAAAGCGCTTTATTCCACAAATACAGGTAGTGAAAATACGGCAACTGGCTACCAGGCTATGTATTCAACAACAACAGGCAAATATAATACGGCAAATGGGATGTCTGCCCTCAGCGCTAATGATGACGGCACTTCCAATACCGGTATTGGCTGGGGCGCATTGCTCAATAATATTTCTGGAACCAATAATGCCGCTATTGGGGTAAGAGCCTTGCAAAC
This sequence comes from Chitinophagaceae bacterium, assembly GCA_013694745.1. Taxonomy (GTDB): domain Bacteria; phylum Bacteroidota; class Bacteroidia; order Chitinophagales; family Chitinophagaceae; genus Ginsengibacter. The sequence continues at coordinate 7,923 of JACDBU010000064.1, read as the reverse complement.
AAATTCTGGAGGAGGGAATAATACAGGGTTGGGAACATTAGCAGATGTAAGTACTGGCGGACTTACAAATGCAACAGCAATAGGCTTCCAGGCAATTGTAAACGCAAGCAATAAAATACGTTTGGGAAATTCAGCAGTAACCGTTATCGAAGGACAGGTGGCTTATACATTTCCTTCTGATGCACGCTTTAAATATAATATTAAGGATGATGTGCCCGGTCTTGATTTTATTACCAAACTAAAACCCGTTACCTACTATTTTGATGAAAAGAAAATGGATGAGTTTACGAGAACGGGTATCATTAATAATAGCATTAGGGCTGCATCTTACAATAGTGAAAAACAATTGCACACCGGATTTCTGGCACAGGATGTTGAAAAAATCGCAAACGAACTCGGCTATAAATTTGATGGGGTGCATGCCCCGGAAAATGATCGTGATCATTACGGTATCGCTTATACGCAGTTTATTATGCCTTTGGTAAAATCAGTACAGCAGCAGCAAAAGATTATTGAAGAGCAAAATGAAAAAATAAATGATCAGCAAGATCAAATTAAAAGATGAATGATAAGATAGAAGAAATGTCAAAAGCTATTAAAACACTATTACATAAATAAAATGCGTAGTTAAAATATACTAAAACTTAATAAATTTTCAGGATCAATATCATGATCCATTTCTAAAATGGAAAATATTATACACTAAAAGCAGTCTCAATTATTTCTGCCTGCTCCTGCGCATGAACTTTTGCATAACCCGTGGCTGTGGATGCACTTGCCTGGCGGCTGATCACACCATAATTTATACTCTTAAAATTCATCATTAAAAAAGAAGCTGCTCCCATATTCAATGGTTCTTCCTGCACCCAGAACCAGGCAGCTTTATTGTATTTTTTATACAGCGCTTCAAGTTGATTTACCGGCAAAGGATATATCTGTTCCAGCCGGATAATGGCAACATCATTATGGTTTTCTTTCTGTTGTTTTTCAGCCAGGTCAAAATAAATTTTTCCGCTGCAGAATAAAACTTTTTTTATTGCCCCCGCATCTTTTACGTAATTATCATCCAGAACTTCTTTAAATCCACCTGTGGTAAATTCTTCTACCCTGCTGTAACTGCCAGGATGCCGAAGATTTGCTTTGGGTGAAAAATCGATCAAAGGCTTTCTGAAAGACCACGCCAGCTGCCGCCTGAGGCAATGAAATAAATTGGCCGATGTGGTAACGTTCGTGATAATCATATTCAATTCTGCACACATCTGTAAAAATCTTTCCATGCGCCCACTGCTGTGTTCTGGTCCCTGGCCTTCATAACCATGTGGTAACAATAACACCATACCATTCATTCGTTGCCATTTTTGTTCTGCAGCAACAATGAACTGGTCGATCATTGTTTGGGCACCATTTCCAAAATCACCAAACTGTGCTTCCCATAAAACGAGCGTGTTCGGACTAGCCATGGCATACCCATATTCAAATCCCAGCACCGCATATTCGCTCAGCAAAGAATTGTAAATCCTGAATTTACCCTGGCCATCCGAGACATTGCTCAGCCTGTTATAAAAACTGTCATTTACTTCATCACGCAATATCGCATGCCGGTGGCTGAACGTACCTCTTTGTACATCCTGTCCGCTCATCCTTACATCTTTGCCATCGGCTAAAATACTGGCATAGCTAAGAAGCTCGCCCGTGGCCCAGTCAAGCTTTTTTTCCGCATCATACAATTTTATTTTATCCTGTAATATTTTTTCAACTTTTTTTAAAGGCTTAAAATTTTCCGGCCATTTTGTTATCGCTTTAAATAATTTATCCAGTTCATCTTTACCAATTGCCGTAACGGGTGAACTATTAAAATCATCAGCGGTGGCTTTGCGAAGACTCTGCCACCAGAGCTCCGGCTTTTGATAATTATAGGGAAGGGGATGTTGCTTAATTTCGTCTAGCCGTTCCTGTAAGTCGCTCCAGAATTTCTTTTCCATTTCTTTTGCAAGGTCGGCGGCTTCCTCCTCTCCATGCAGCATAAGCCAGCGTGTATAAACCTCGCGCGGATTAGGTTGTTTATCGATGAGGGCATATAAACCTGGCTGGGTAAATTTTGGATCATCTCCTTCGTTGTGCCCATGCCTGCGGTAACAAACCATATCAATAAAAATATCAGCATTGAATTTTTGCCGGTACAGCATGGCAATTTGGGAAGCTTTTACAACTGCTTCTGCATCATCGCCATTCACATGAAATACAGGCGCCTGCACCATTGCCGCTATCGAGGTACAATAATCCGAACTTCTTGCATCATCAAAATCAGTTGTGAAACCGATCTGGTTGTTGATCACAAAATGGATGGTACCACCGGTAGAAAATCCTTTGAGGTTACTCATTTGCAAAACTTCATAAACAATTCCCTGACCCGCCACAGAAGAATCGCCATGAATTAAAATGGGTAAAATTTTATCATAATCACAATCATAGATCACATCTGCCTTGCTGCGTGCAAAGCCAATAACAACAGGGTTTACAGCCTCCAGGTGTGACGGATTAGGGCATAATTTTAAATGTAATTTTTTTCCGTTAGCCGTTTCCACTTCACTACTAAAACCCAAATGATATTTTACATCTCCTGTACCCATTGTTGTATCCGGGGTGGCATTGCCTTCAAATTCAGTAAATATTTGTTCGTACGTTTTTCCTAAAATATTTGCAAGGATGTTTAGCCTGCCGCGGTGTGCCATACCTATCACAACTTCCTGCACATTGTTATCAGCTGCCGTTGTTAGTATCGCATCCAGCGCAGGAATAGTTGTTTCACCACCTTCAAGCGAAAAGCGTTTTTGCCCGATATATTTTGTGTGAAGAAATTTTTCGAACATCACTCCTTCATTCAACTTTTGCAATATTCTCCTTTTCTGTTCAAGAGAAACAGGTTCAAGCATCGTATTTTCTACTGCATTTTTTAACCATTCAGTACGTTCATGATCATTTACATAAGTGTATTCAACCCCGGTAGAATCACAATAGCTTTTCTTTAATTTATCAATGATAGTTTGCAATATTGCATTTTCCATACCGGCAAATTTTCCGGCAACAAATGGTTTGCCCAGATCCGATTCTTCCAATCCGAAATAGGAAAGGTCTAAATTCGCACGCCTGTCTTTTCTTTCTCTTATGGGATTGGTTTTGGAAATGAGATGCCCTTTTTTTCGATAGGCTTTTATGAGCCTGTAAACCCCAAATTCCTTATCAAGTCCGTTAATCGATATAGGTTTAGATTCCCCGGCTGATGATCCGTTACCTTTATTTTCAGCAATTGCAAAATCAAAACCTTCAAAAAATTTACGCATATCTGCATCTACACTATCGGGATCTTTTACAAAATCTGAATAAAGGTTTTCGATGTATGCAGGGCTGGAACTGGTTATATAAGAAAAATCTTTCATGCAAAACAATTTTTATTGATATTCAGTGGAGGATATTAACCCTCAGAAATGTAGAGTAACCAAGATTTTCGCAGAGACTTTCTCTACGTGAACTCTGTTTTCTCCCGCTCTACGGTTATTGATAAGCAAATATCGGTTGTTTAAGCACATATTTATGGGCAGGTTGTACATAAATGCGACCATTTTTTGGGTTTTATGAATAACAATGCTTAGAAATCTTGATTTCGGTGTTATTTTATTACACAAAATTGCTATCTTTGCACCCCTCCAGAGGAGTCCTTTGGACGAAAATTTACATTTAATGGCAAATCACGCAGCAACCAAAAAAGACGTACGTCAGTCAACTAAGCGCAGGGAGCGCAACCGTTATTATGGTAAAACAACCCGTAATGCTATCAGGGATCTCAAAGCAGTGGATACAAAAGAAGGTGCTTCAGAGAAATTAACTTCTGTAGCCTCAATGATTGATAAGCTGGCAAAACGTGGTATCATTCATAAAAATAAAGCCGCCAATCTTAAAAGCAAGCTCACAAAAAATGTGAATGCTATGGCTAAATAATAATTAAGAAATTTTTCAGGGAAACGACTCATTACGGGTCGTTTTTTTTTTGCCGTGCAGGATACGCTAACATTTGTGAGATTAAATAAATTGATAGCCTGCAACATAAGGCCGGGTAAATGAAAAACTTTGTAGCTTGTGCCAAACGTTTTGCATGAAAAATATTTTCTCATTATTTATTGGTATTATTTTATCTGCCTCATCTTTTGCACAACAAACGCCATTTGAAAAAAGCGGCGGCAAAGAATCTGCTACCTATTTCCAGGCCATTGAATTTTATAAAAACTTAGATAAAGTTTCTTCCAAAATATTCATGAAAGAAATGGGACCAACGGATGCCGGTTATCCTTTGCACCTTGTATTAATAAGCAACGATGCAAATTTTGACCCTGTGCAATGGCATAAAGAAAATAAAGCAATTATTCTCATCAACAATGGTATTCATCCCGGTGAGCCCGATGGTATTGATGCCAGCATGATGCTGGTAAGAGATATTGCAAATGGGAAAATGAAATTGCCGGATAATGTCGCAATGGCGTTCATACCCATTTATAATATAGGGGGGTGTTTAAACCGCAACAGTTATTCGCGCGCAAATCAAAACGGCCCCATTGAATACGGCTTCAGGGGTAATTCTCAAAACCTTGACCTGAACAGGGATTTCACAAAATGTGATACCAGGGAAGCCAGGTCATTTACGCAAATTTTTCATTTTTTAAATCCTGATATTTTAATTGATAACCATGTTAGCGACGGGGCAGATTACCAGCATACCATGACGCTGCTTACCACACAATACGATAAGCTTGGTGCTGATCTTGGCGCCTGGCTGCGCGATAAATTTGAACCCGCTGTATACAAAAGCATGACTGAAAAAAAATGGGATCTTGTTCCGTATGTGAATTTTGAAACATCTGCACCAGGAAATGGTATGCAGCAATTTTATGATCCCCCAAGGTATTCATCGGGATATGCGGCATTGTTTCAAACAATAGCATTTATGCCAGAGACACATATGCTGAAGCCATTTTCAGACAGGGTAAGATCAACTTATGCATTGATGCAAACGATGATTGAACAGGCCGGTTTAAATGCGGGTGAATTGATCAGCCTGCGTAAAAAAGCTATGAATGATGTTGCAGTCAGAACATCTTTTCCATTAACATGGAATGTAGATTCTTCAAAAAATTCAATGGTAACATTTAAAGGTTATGAGCAGGCTTTCAAAACCAGTGATGCTACAGGTTTGCAAAGGATGTATTACGACCGCAGTAAACCTTTCACGAAAGAAATAAAATATTATAATGTCTTCGCTCCGGAGAATTTTGTAAGTAAACCACGTGCATATATTATTCCGCATGGCTGGGAGCAAGTGATAGAGTTATTAAAAATCAACAATGTAACCACCCGGCAATTTAGCAACGACACCACCATTGAAGTACAGGTATATCACATAGACGATTACAAATCGGCGCCCCGTGCTTATGAGAAACATCATAAAAATTATGATGTGAAAGTTTCGTCATCGGTGCAGAAAATTAAATTTTTAAAAGGAGATTATATTATTTTACTCAACCAGCCAACAAACAGGTACATCGTGGAAATGCTTGATCCAACCGGCGATGACAGTTTCTTTTCCTGGAATTTCTTTGATGGTATTTTACAACAAAAAGAAGGGTATAGTGATTATCGCTGGGAGGATCTTGCTGCTGATGTTTTGAAGAATGACCCGGTTTTGAAACAAAAGATGGAGGAAAAGAAAAAGAATGATGCAAAATTTGCGGGTAATGCATCTGCGCAACTGGATTTCATCTATAAGAATTCACCCTATTATGAGCCTGCACATTTACGCTATCCTGTTTACAGGCTGAACTAAAAATTGTAACCTAAATTAAACGAGAGGCTTTGTAATTTTTCCTTATTATTTTGTTGCGATGCCTTTGTTACATGGCTGGTAAGGCTGGGGGAGGACATTGCAGTTATATCCATTTTTCTATATCCCAACCTGAGTAAAAAATTCAGACCCGTATCCCATGGCCGAAACTGATCAGTTGATCCATAGCCAATATTTATTTTTCCTTCTTCGTGCATGAGTCCTCCAATTCCAATAACGTCACGTACATATTTTCCGGAAATTGCGTTGGCTAAAAATGCACCTGCGCCAGTAAAAAGATGCATGTTCTTTTTTTTATATAAAAGAAGAACGAAATTTTGATTTAGTGTTAGATAATTTACGTGAAAATATCCTGAAACTTCAAAATCCGGTATCGTGTCGTTATAAAATTGATAACCTTTTTGGTTATAAAAAATTCCCGATTCTGAATGCAGCTTTTTGTATAAATGAGTTTTAAATGATACCCCCGCATCAAATGATGAGTATCTTTTATATTTCTGCCCTCCATTTAAATGATTGGGCACATGATTATATGTAGTTATCAACCCGGACTGTACATAAAATTTCATTTGTGTTTTACCTACTAAGGCTGAAAAAATTATTGAAGAAAGCAGGATGTATTTTTTCATCAGCAATATTTTTATAATGACATATTTATGTATTAAAACGATGCTTGTATTTGTATGCAACAGTATGCAACAGTTTATATAATATGCAGTTTATAAAAAAACCGGGATCTCACAGAAATAATTTATCTGTAAAACCCCGGTTGGAGAGGATCATTAGCGCCATTTACAAACTTTGAAAAGATATTCTCTATGTTTATAAACGATGATGAGCTTACTTCTTTAATTTCAAATAAAAATTCTCTTTCTGGAAGATTGGTTTTGTATGTTGAAGAGAATTTTTGATTATATAACAATCTTATTTTAAACAATTTCATTTTTTTTAAACTATCTAATTCTTTCGAAAAAGAATATTCGCAATTTTTCATACTTTTTGAAAAATAAAAATAAACAGTATCAATGCAATCATCAATGCATTGTTTTTTGAAAAAATATTTTTCTGTAATTACACCCTCCTTCTCATCTTTTATGCAGTTAGATAATGAATCCTTAACCGATGTAAAAATATTTGTTAAGGCAAAAGCTTTATTATACAACAACGAGTCAACATTATAAATAGTTCCCTTCCCAGAATCAGCTGCAGACTTAAATAAATAACCATTTTTATTATTCTTCTTGAAAATAAAATATGGTTCTGTGCCTGGTATTCTTTTATTTGTTATAAAATCAGTGCTCGGTGGCAACTCATATAAAATATAATCATTCTTATAAAAAATGTACAAAGTGTCCTTGAGATTAAAAAAATTGATTTTACCACTTTCAAATAATGTTACTGGATAATTAACATTCAATCTTATAACGTACAACTTTTCGGCATTTTTCACAATTGATTTACAAGTGCTCAACATTAACGTTAAGAATAATAAATTAGCCGTGATGGCTAAGTTATTATAGCAGTAAATTGTATTTAATTTTTTTATCAATGTATTATGGTTTAGCTGACCATAAGCTACTTGTGCTAGTATAATTTAAAGTATATGGTGTTACTCCTACATGCCCAACTAATGGACAATCCAATCCGCTAGGTGCAAATTTCACATTGAAATTTAAAGACATTCCTGCATATAGGATATTAGGATTACCTCCAACAAAAGAAGGTGTGCCTGTTCCATTGTCTGGCGTTACCGTGCCGCCTATAGGCCATCCTACCAGGCTAATACTTTGATGAATTAGCGATTCCCATTCCCAGGTATTAGTTGCTGGATCCACTAATTTCACAATTCCAATTTCTTGAGAATTGAGATGCCAATTTAAATTTTTGAGGCATGTCCAAAGTGGATTTTTATATTTAGTCAAGGCATCTATATTACTTACATTAGTACTTTGTGTAATTGATACTACAGAAACATCCTCTGAAAACTTTTTTCCTTGTTCTATTGCCTGCTCAGAACAACTTAAGCCACCTCC
>JACDBU010000196.1 GCA_013694745.1 Chitinophagaceae bacterium | reverse complement strand
GCTTTAGGGTTAGCTTCAAAATATTGAATAATGGTTATGGCTTTGGCAAGATCTTTATTACTGATGGCCTGCTGCAATTCAAAAACGTTGTATTCTTTTGAAATTCCAACATAATTTTCAACATCATCCTCGGTAATATTTTTCCGGTGCCCTAAATTCATTGTCACCTTTTCAACCTCGTTGGCAATCCTGCTTAAATCATTACCTATGTGATCAACTAATAAATTTACGGCGCGTGGCGCAATGGTTAATCCCTGCAACTGAACCAGATCAGTAGCCCATGCATTTAATTTACTGTCATAGATCTTTTCACTAATTACTATCTCGCTGTGTTTGTTCAAAGTTTTTGCCAGCGATTTTCTTTTATCAAGCGTTTTACCTTTATACGAAATCACCAGTATGGTTGACAAAAGTGGGTTTTCTAAATATCCCCCGAGTTTTTCTATCTCTTTCATTTGCTGGGCTTCTTTGAGAAGAACAACTTGCTTCTGCGAAAACATCGGGTACCGCATGCATGCGTTTATCACCTCTGTCCAGTTTGCATCTTTGCCGTAAAAAATAGTAAGGTTAAACTCTGCTTCTGCAGGGGTTAATAATGAATGTTCAGCATAACTCATCAACTGGTCAATATAATATTCTTCCTCACCTTGCAGCCAGTAAACAGGTTTATATTTCTGAGATTTCCACCCGGCAATTATTTTTTCTATGATCATAATATCAGTGGCAATATTAATAATAATCAAAGAATTGTTTCTAAATAGATTTACTAAACTACTGGTAATCAGTCAAAAATATTTTGGCATGATTTTGGAAAATATAACCGAGAAAAAATTTACACATAACCATTTACAGTTCTTCAGTTAACCTTAAAAATTATTTTTATGAGCTTCGAAAATTTCCCTAAAAGTGATACCCCCGACCAAAAACCTGTACCATCAAAAACCAATTCACGGTTAATATTAACAGGTGCATTATTGGTAGCATTGCTTGGAACATGGGGTTATATAATTTGGGACAAAAATAAAAACAAAGAAGAAAAGCAAGTTTTAACCACACAGGTTGCAACCAGCGATTCTTCAAAAAATCAGATACAGGGTGAATTAAATGATGCTTTGGGCAGATTGGATATGTTGAAAACCAGTAACTCCAGGGCAGATAGTCTGATAAAAACAAAAGATAAAGATATACAGGATCTTAAATCACGTGTGCAAACCATTTTAAATAATAAAAATGCTACGGCAGCCGAACTTTCAGAAGCAAGAAAACTTATTGCTGAATTGAAAGGTAACATCGTGAATTACACTACTGAGATCGAATCTTTGCAGGGAAAAAATATAAGACTTACAGAAGAAAAGAGAGTTGTTACACAAGATCGTGACAGGCAAAGAAAAAATTACGATTCAGCGAATGTTGTTATTAAAACAAAAGATGAAACGATTGATATTGGTTCAACATTGCATGCTTCTAATTTCAGTATAATTGGTATAAAAGAAAGAAAGAATAACAAAGAGAAGGTTACAACAACTGCTAAAAGAGTAGATAAATTAAAAATATCATTTGATCTTGATGAGAACCGTATAACTGCTGATGGGCCAAAAGATATTTACGTTTGTATAAGCGCACCCGATGGAACTCCTGTTGCAGTAGAAGCTTTGGGTTCCGGTAAATTTGTAACAAGAGCAGGCAACGAATTATTTTTTACCAAAAAAGTACAGGTTGATTATAAACAAGGAGAACGCCAGCAGGTGAATGTTGAATGGCAGCCCAATAGTAATTTTCAAACCGGTGATTACAGGATAGAGGTTTATAACAATGGGTTTAAAATTGGTGAAGGCATACGTAACTTTAAAAAAGGCGGACTATTTAGTTGATTTTTCTTTTTCCTTTATAAAAGCACACCCTGGTATATTACCGGGTTTTTTTTTAGAACAATGCCCGTAAAGATGCACTACCAGTGTGTATGGCGCTTGTGCCAGCCGGTTTTCGGCCTTCATATTGAAGGGTTAATTCAAGGTTACCGGCCAGCCGTTTTGTAAGGTCGATATTCCATACTAAATTTTTACCCGGGAGCAATCCATCCAAAATAATATAGCCTACAGTAGTATTGGGAGAAGGATCAATTGCATTTCCTTTGTACGAAATATTGTTGTAAGTGAATTTTCCATTGATGGTTCCGTTAGAAAGTATGTTGTATTTTATTTCGGTTGATAATGCATTGTTTTGTGATCTCTCCATCCCTCCAATTGCATTTTGCCGGCTATCAAAATTGTAAATAAAACTCACCCTTGCCTTGCTTCCATAAACATAGCTTACCGAAGGTTCTACAGACGTTTGATTGATAAGATAATTCCTGTTTGCGAAGGCCGGTGTAACAAGCTGGTTACGTATGTAACGGCTGATAACTGAAGTGGAAATATTTCTTTTAAAATTCAATCTTCCTTTAAAAGTGAGGTCCCTGAGTTTTGTACTTTCGAAACCATAATTTAATAAGGCCTTGTTATTACTTAAACGATGCGTTACATCAAAACCCCAGTGTGTATTTGTCCGGTTAAAATAAATGGTATTTGATAAAAAAGAATTTAACGAGATAAGCGAAGTGTCTGTTGAATTTTTACTAAAAGGATTGAATTGAAACAGGCCGCCGGATATTTCTTTTTTACTTACCTGGAGCGCAGAATTGATATTGATCTTTACCAGTAATTTTTTTATGCCTGTTACATGAGGAGAATTAAAAATTGATTTTGGATTGATATCCAGACTATAATTAAACTGTATATAATTTGCTTTTACATAATCATTGGTTGGTGTAAATACACGAATGAATTTTTTTTGATCGGCATAAATGGCTATCTCAAATTCATTAAGCTGGGGAATGCCATCATTGTTATAATCAATCCAGGTATACACTCCCTGCCCTGCGGGAACTTCGATATAGGTATATTGTCTTTTCTGTTCCTGCCCTGCGCCCAGCTCATACAACACACCACCGGTAATGAATCCTTTCCATTTATTGATGATATATTCTGCCCTGCCTAAAAGGCTTTCATCACTTTTTTGTTTGGTAATAACGGTATTTAAAACATTTAATTTCCGGTAAGTTAGGGTAAGCTTAAATTGTTGGTCCTGGTTTTTCATAAGCTCCGTAAACACACTAACCGTATTACTTTTATCAGCAGTGACCAGTTGTTTCTTTGAAGGAAATTTATCTATCCTGTTAAAATATGTTATTCCCCACTTGTTTAAAGATGCATCAGAAGATTTTATAAATGCCTGCCAGGTATCAAAGGAAAAACTTAGCGGCGTAAGGGTGTCATAAAGCTTATTGAAAAGTTTATTATGTTCGGCACTAAAACCACCACCTACTTCCATTTTATTGAAGCGGGTTAACACTTTGGAAATATTTATTGAAGGCCTGAGAAAAGAACCTTGCTCTGCGTTGCTGTTGATGTTTGTAATATTGAACTGGTCAGAAATTTTCCAGTTCTTTACGACCATAAAATGAGTAAGGTTTTGACGAATTCCATTGTAATTATCACTTCGGTTGTAATCGGTTATTGCATATTTTAAAAAATTATTATGCATATCATTTACCTGGAATGCAACAGTAGCCAGGTTTTCAGTAGCTGGTGGTGCATCAAAAGGCAAACTCCAGTCCCTGTTAAATTCAACATTCCGCAACCTTTCCAGTGGCCTGAATTTATCCTGAACAAATTCATAATCAACATTCGTTTGCAGTATCAGTCCCTGTTTTACTGATCGCAAAATTTTTGATTGATTGGCAAACTGGAGTTTGCCGGCAAAGCCCTGGTCATCGCCTTTATCTTTTCGCGAAAATGTATTTACATCATAATTACTAAGCGCCAGTTCAGTTTTTAAAACTGAATTCGTAGACAAAGCATATTCTGCTACAGCACTTATCAGCTGGTGCTTTTTAGGTGTCACAAGTAATATCACTGGTTCCCAATCTCCTTGTGGCTGGCCATTTATATCCGGCTGTACCCATGTAAAAACACGCCCGTTTGCATTACCGGTTATGGGTGTATAATTTCCTTTCCCAATTCCTACATTGCTGAATGAAAGACTATAAAGCACATCATTTTTACTGGTTGAATAAACATATATGGAATCATGCTGGCTGTTAAAAACCGTATCTATCTTTTTATATAAAATCTTATTTACCGAAAAAGTATCTATCGCAGCATTCTGGTATACCGCGCTTTGCAGGTTATCTCCGATGGTTGATAAAAATTGTTTTTGATTGGCATCTAACACCTGGTTGATAGAAGAATTTTTTGCATCCACATTTGAGAATGCACCTATGCTTACTTTTAGGCGTTTATTGATCGTTATCTCATCGTTACCGTACAGGAGAGAGTTAAGATAATTCCTGTCAGCATATTCAAATTCTACCTGGATCCTGCTGTCTTTAGTAATTAAGCGTTTAGGCGTAAACGTTATCTCGGCAGTGTTATAATTTATAATATAGTCCTGGTCTTCCCCGCGTATAAGCAATTGCCCGTCGATAAAAACCCGTTCTGTTGTAGCAAGCACGGTAAAAAATAATTCGCCATTGGGATCCTGCAACCGGTATGGCCC
>JACDBU010000195.1 GCA_013694745.1 Chitinophagaceae bacterium | reverse complement strand
CAGTCTCGGCGGTTTCAATATATTTTTTATCGATTTTAGTCTGCTGTTTCTGTGCTACCTGTTTTTCTTTTTGTTTAAAAAGCAGCGACTGAATCATTTTAACCACCTCATTTTTATTTTCTGATTTCCGCCATTCTATAACCATGGCTTTTAATTTACGGTCCATATCTTTCAGGTAGGTAAGTTTTTCTTCCGATATATGATTTTGATGTCTTAATAATTCAACCTGTTGTTTATGCTTTTCTTTGTTGATGAGCACCTCCATTTCTTTTCTTAGCTTTTCATTTTCATTTAATAAGATGGTAAGTTCTTTCTTGTCGATATCAATTTTTTGCAGATCCTGCTCTGTACGGTTCAATAATTTATCCAGGCTAAAATGATCTTCATCTACCAGTTGTTTTGCTTTGTTGATCAATGTATGATGCAGACCAATTCTTTGTGCAATTGAAAAAGTATATGAGCTTCCGGGTTTGCCAATGATGAGCTTGTATAAAGGTTTCAGGTTTATTTCATCAAAGGCCATAGCCCCATTTATAATTCCCGGAACCTTATTGGCCATTACTTTTAAATTAAGATAATGCGTAGTAACAATGCCAAGCGAATGTTTTTTGGCAAGCTCTTCCATTATCACTTCTGCAAATGCGCCGCCTAAATTTGGGTCACTGCCACTGCCGAGCTCATCAATGAAAAACAAGGTTTTGCCATTGGCATTCTCCATAAAATATTTCATATTGCGAAGGTGTGATGAATAGGTACTAAGCTCAAACTCCAGGCTTTGTGTATCGCCGATGTGTATCATGATCTGCTTAAAAATACCAAACTCACTGTTAGGGCTACACGAAACCAATAAACCACTCTGTACCATCATTTGCAATAACCCCACAGTTTTTAAAGTAACTGTTTTACCACCGGCATTGGGCCCGCTGATAACCAGTATCCTGTTCTTCTCATCAAGTGATAAACTAACCGGCACGGTTGGTTTGTTCATCCTTTTATTGTATATCAGCAACAGCGGATGACTTGCCTCAATCAATTTTAAATGCGCCTTGTCGTACAATACAGGGTAGCAGCCATCAATATCAATTGCCAGCAAGGCTTTGGCGTTAATAAAATCAAATTCTCCTAAAACACCATGGTATGTTTTCAAAAGAGTGCTGTATATACTTAACCGTGAAGTAAGGGATTGCAGTATCCTATACACTTCTTTGCGCTCATCATTTTCCAGCGAAAAAATTTCATTGTTAAGTCCCGTGGTTTCTTCCGGCTCAATGAACGAAGTACGACGGCTGTCGCTTTCTCCATGCAAAATGCCTTTCACCATTCTTTTTTGTTCAGCAAAAACAGCCAGTACCCGCCGGCCATTCATGAAGCTTTCCTCGATATCCGCCAGGTAGCCCTGCTTATTGAGGCGGTCGATGATCTTATCGAACGATCGGCGTAATTCGTTTCTTTTTTTATACAATGCCAGCCGGATAACTGACAATTTTTCCGAGGCCTTATCCATTACAATCCCCTGTTCATCCAATATTGCATCGATGAGTTCAACAATGACCTTTTCGTAGTACGTTTCACTTATAACCCTTGCCAGTGCAGGATATGCCAGTAGCCGTTCATGGTTAAACCATCGGAAGACCTGTTGAATATTCTTAGCCAGTCTTTTTATAATTATGAATTGCTCACCATTTAAAACAGCACCCTCAATCGACAAAAGTTTTATCTCTTTTGAAATATTAAATATGTATTCATCCGGAAAGCTTAGGTTGCTTTGATACAATAATTTATACTCATGCGTTTGCAGTAATTCGATGTCTATAAATTCTTTGCTGGTATGGATGCGGAGTTCAGTGGCTTTTGATTTTGCATACTCACTTTTACAATGCCCGGCGAGGAGTATCTTTATTTTATCAAACTCTAATTGCGTTACTGCTGATCCGGGAAATATTTTCATTTATTTTTTTCTCTCTGCAAATCATTAAAAGGTTAGTGTGCCATTTGCATCATTTGTAAAGTTAAATCATTCACTTTTTAGTAAATCAGCCCAGCACGCAATAAATCTGACGCTCCGTTGAATTAAATTATAACAATCCTATTTACTTCTTTTTTGAAGCTCTTTCCATGTTTCATTTCATCCTGTAATGATGCAGAATTATTAATTGATCAACCATGGCAACTTGGTTTATCTTGCAATGCAATAATTTTTTAAAAGAGAATATTATGTCAGATAAAACAATTGAAAATAATAAACTGGAAACTGCCACATTTGGAACCGGTTGTTTCTGGTGTACTGAAGCCATCTTTCAGCAACTGGACGGGGTAAACAATGTTGTTAGCGGATATGCCGGTGGTGATGTTCCAAATCCTACTTATCAACAGGTTTGTGCAAAGAATACCGGCCATGCCGAATGCCTGAACATTACATATGACCGTGCCAAAATAAGCTTCGATGATCTGCTGCAGGTTTTCTGGCAATCACACGATCCAACAACTTTGAACCGGCAGGGAAATGATGTGGGTCCGCAATACCGGAGTGTTATTTTTTATCATAACGCTGTACAAAAAGAAAAGGCTGAAAAATACAAAGAACAGCTGGATAAAAG
>JACDBU010000189.1 GCA_013694745.1 Chitinophagaceae bacterium | reverse complement strand
CTTCAGCAGCTATGGCCCTTCAAGTGACGGACAGGTAAAACCAACTGTAGCCTCGGTGGGTGCAGGAACAGCTATCATTGCGCCTAATAATTTTCAAACTTTTGGCAACGGAACTTCTTTTGCTACCCCCAATATGGCCGGACTGGTTACCTGCCTGTGGCAAGCCTTTCCTGAATTTACCAATATGGAAATAATTGAAGCGGTTAAAAAAAGCAGCAGCATTTTCTCAGCACCTGATAATAGGATAGGATATGGCATTCCAAACTTTCATACAGCATTTGATGATCTCACCCGCCAAAGGGCTTTAAGAAATGTTACGGTTCTTGGCAATGACTGGATAAGAGTTTACCCTAATCCTTTTAATGGCAATTTCTCTGCTTTAATAAAACCATTGCATACCGGAACAGCAACTTTTAAATTGTTCGATGCCGGTGGCAAATTATATTACACAAAACAGATCGCGATTGTAACGGATCAGCTTCAGACTATAAGCTTTTCAAACCAGCCTTTATCAAGGGGGATGTATATCCTTAAATATGATGACGGTAGTACAAAGAGAAGTATAAAATTAATGAGAGATTAATTGCTCTTTGCTTTGAATAAAGCGGTGAATAAAGTGTCAGCCTGCATTTCACAGCCATTGAACATTTCTTTTTTCACCAGGTCCAGAGAAAAATTTTCCACGATAAATTTTATTATTTCTTCGTTTTCTTTTTTAAAAACCGAGCAGGTTATATACTGAAGGTAGCCGCCGGGTTTGATCAAACTAATGACGTTGGTAAGTATCTGTTTTTGCTGTGATGCATATTTACAGATCGATTTTTTATTGAAATAAAATAACTGCTCGGGTGTTCTGCTCCATGTACCCGAACCGGAGCAGGGAACATCAGCGATTATATAATCAAATTTTACCGCTTGTAGATTTGCATTTTCACCCCGGTGCTGCGATAGTCCGGGATGTAATGTTGTAAGATCCGCGGCAAATGCCCGGTAATTTTTTATGCCTGCGTTTTTAAAACGTTCCGCTAAATTAACCAGGACAGAATTGCGTTTATCGCTAACCGTTAGTTGCAGGCCCGGCACGATATCATATGCCATAATTGATTTTCCCCCGCTGCCGGCGCAGCAATCCCATAGCGTATTTACGCGCGGTGAGGTGATACTTGCCTGCTTCAGTAACCGGGCTGTTTCTTGCGAGTTAAAATCCTGTATAACTGCTTCCTTATCCGGTGCCAGGATGGAATTGATTTTAGAACTGTTAGGCAAAGCCAAACAATCTGCAGCAAGCATTTGAAACCGGATGCCTGCTCCATTGATTTTGCCAACAACTCTTTTATTATGGCCCGGCCTTATCCGCAGGAATAATTTTGGCTGTATTAAAAATGATAATGAAAATTTCAGCTCATCAATATCATCGCTTAGCTCATCTTTGAAAGGGAAAATCTCTTCGGGTTTAAATGCTGGAAAATGCGTGGAAATGAATGCCAGTTTTTCGGCTAATGGCGCCTCCATTTTATCGTTCCATTCCGGTTTAAAATATGCTAAAAATGCCCCCAGTTTCTCCTCACAAATAAAAGTGGCCAGCAATATTTTTTCTTCTGGCGCGGCATTACTAACGGTATGGCCTAAACGAAAATAGTTGTAGCAAAGAGAGGTTATTTCTTTCCGGTCGCCTGACCCGTATTTTTTATTTGCCGCAAAATATTTTTTAATATAAAGATGAAATGGCGGATCACCTTTATATGACCGGAGGATAGTAACTGCAGAATTGAGATGAGAATTATGTTTGCTCATATGGTATGCGAAACATGAATGGATGCATTTATGATTATCCGCATAGTTGCTGAAAGGGTTATACCAAACTGGTTTCGATTGGAAAAATTTTTATATTTCCAGCAAAGCTTTAACGGGATCTTTCCCAAAGAGCAATTGTTCAGGGTTTTCAAGCAACTCTTTTACGCGCACTAAAAAACTTACTGATTCCCTGCCATCCACTATCCGGTGGTCATAGCTTAACGCCACGTACATCATGGGTTTTATAACCACCTGGCCATTTATTGCCACCGGCCGTTCCTGTATTTTATGCATTCCTAAAATGGCGGATTGCGGAATATTAATTATGGGAGTGCTCATTAATGATCCAAATACACCACCATTGGTTATGGTGAATGTGCCACCGGTCATTTCTTCAATAGTGAGTTTATTTTCTTTTGCTTTTCCCGCAAGCTCAGCTACTTTCTTTTCAATATCAGCCATGCTAATACTTTCGGCATTCCTTATTACCGGTACCACCAAACCTTTGGGAGCAGAAACAGCAATTGAAATGTCACAATAATGATGGTATACAATATTTTCTGCATCCAGCATGGCATTAACAGCAGGCCATTCCTGGAGCGCGAAACAGCACGCCTTTGTAAAAAAACTCATGAAGCCAAGATTTACTTCATGTTGCTTTTTAAATATCTCTTTATATTTTGTTCTTAATTCCATTATGGCACTCATATCTACCTCGTTGAAAGTAGTTAGCATTGCCGTTGTATTTTTCGCCTCTACCAGTCTGCGGCTAATGGTTTTCCGCAGGTTGCTCATCTTCTCTGTTTTATCTTCCCTGCTAAACATTTCCTGGTTTAAAGGTCTTCCGGGGTTTGATAATGCATCAAGCACATCATGCTTTAAAATTCTCCCGTTAGAGCCGGTTGCAGTTACCTTTTTTACATCTACATTTTTGTCCGCAAGCATAGCAGCAGCCACGGGGGAAGTTTTAATATCAGCAGCGGGTTCTTTTGATTTTGCTGCCTCATTATTTTGCACAACTTGTTGGGGTGCTGGCGGGGAAACCATTTTTTTGTCGGCTTTTTTATTTTCTGCCGGGGCCTGTGGTTTCTCAGGTTTAGCAGCTGTATCATCAATGGTGCAGGCGGTATCACCAATTTTTAAAGTATCCCCTTCTTTGGCAACCGTTTTTAAAATTCCTGACTGAACCGCATTGATTTCAAATGTAGCTTTTTCGCTTTCCAGTTCAGCGATCACTTCATCTCTTTCTACCCAGTCACCATCTTTTTTTATCCATTGAACCAGGGTTACTTCAGTTATGCTCTCACCAACTGATGGTACTTTAATATCAATCGCCATTATTGTTTTTTAATATTTGCAAACTTACATTATAACGTAATATTCCACAATATACAAAATAGGAATATTACGATACCAGGACTGCAAATTGTTGAATTCGAAAGAACCATGTGCATTCACCCCTTAATATTGTACATTCAATAATTAAACATTGCCACTTACTAATTAGCGGTTATAAAATTGTTTAAATAAATTACTTTTATTTAAAGTATTTTTTTACATTTAGATTTAAATGCCTTTGTATGAAAATGAGAATACCAATAATAATAATCTCCCTTCTTGCCTGCGTAAACATTGCTAATGCGCAGTTGTTTAATAACGGGGCAACCATTACCATACAAAGTGGAGCATATTTAATGTCTACCGGTGACATAAGAAACGTTAGTGGCACCATTACCAATGATGGTAAAATTGAAGTACAGGGGAATTTTATTAATTCCGGCACTTACACTTCAACACTCAATGAAGATTCACTGATAATGACAGGAACCGGTCCGGATACACTAACATCAGGTGGGGCCACTCTTCATTATCTTACCATTAATAAAACAAACCCTACAGATATTGTAAGATTGGGTGGAACACTTTTATTAACTACCAAACTTGATTATTTATCAGGTTCTTTTACTACTGATCCTATTAATAACCCTTTGTTTTCTGTTACCTCTCCATTAACTGCTGTTTATAATTTTGCACCCTTAACTGAAATCTCAGGCAGTGTTAAGAGAACAGGTACATTCGTAAGCGGAACACCGTATGTTTTTAACCAGCCAAACATGCTGGTTACCTTGAATGGAGGCTCACTACCTACTGACTTCACCGTAACAATGATCCCGCAAAGTGCCGGAGGTGATCCTACACAAAATGAGCGAGAAGTGAAACGTAAATTTTTATTTGCATCTACCGGCGGATCAGCATTTACAACCGATATCCGTTACCCATATGTTTTAGGAGAATTGAATACAAATGTGGAGGCCAACATTGTACCGTGGCAATTATTATCCGGTGAATGGAATGGCCGATTAACTCCCGTTACGCGTGACCAGGTTAATCATTATGTAGGATTAACAGGGTTGACTACAACAGACCTTACTGTTGAGTGGAAGCTGGCAGATCCTAAGTATACTTTTAATGTTACAGCATTATTACGGGGACCATGGAACGGAACAACTATGAACACAACTATTAATGGAATTATACCAACAGCACAACCTTATAATACAACACCTTTTAATTACGCCGGTCCTGAAAATACAGCCGTACCCAATGCAAACGTAGTTGACTGGGTGCTAATTGAACATCGCAAACCATCTACAGGGTTACCGGCTGATGCAACATCTGCCACAATTACTGGTCGTAAAGCAGGCTTTCTTTTAAATGATGGTACAGTTGTAGATCTTGACGGGGTAACACCAATTGCATTCAATATTACAAAACAGGGACCTGCTTTCATAGTGGTTCGTCATCGCAATCATTTGGGAGTATTAAGTAATGTTATACCTTCGAATGCGCTGGGAACTTTTGCAAATGATTATTCGGTACTTAGTAATAGTTATAAAGCTACTGGTGCCTCATCTGATCCTGTAGTATTGTTACAGGGTGGTGTGAAATATGGACTTTGGGCGGGAGATGCTAATAAAAATGGCGCTGTAAATGCTGCTGATATCAATTCAATAAAAGTGTCAATTGCCGGTTCGGCTTCAGGTTATCTTTTCACTGATATCAACCTAAGCAACAGCATAAATGTCACAGACGTGAATTTAACCAAGGTGACAATTTCATCTTCAGGAACCGGAAGTGCACCCAACAGGCTTAATTCTGCTAGCGTTGTAACCAACATCCCGGATCCAATTGTTAAATAAATTAAAATGGATTAATGATTAATAATAACTAATCAAACGATATAATGAAAAAACACTTACATAAAATCATATTGCTTACCTCCCTGATTATTTTGTCAGTATCCACAGGAATTAAAGCCCAGGTAGCTGAATGGCGACTCAATAATGTTGTTTATAGTTCTGTCGATCCTGATGGAGGGGGGCCAGCAAAAGGCTCTGTAACCTTTACAATGCAGATACATGCTGTAAGCACTTCCATTATAAATATTACAGGGATTTCAACAGGGTGGAGCTGGCAATCAGCAAATGCTATGTTGCCGACTGGAGCCCCATGTGGAACAAATTCGGTTGCTCAGCCCTCTAATATTACAATGTCGGCCGCGTTTACAGGCTTTACATATAATAATGTGAATGAATGCAGTGGTTCTGTAAATTTTTCTACAGGCGGACAAACTTTTGACAGGAGATCGGCGGGAACTATAGATGGTGGAACCATTACATTGACTAGTACATGGGTGGATGTTTTCACTGTTACCTTATGGGCTTTGGGAAATGTTAGTCCAGAAGCAGGATATGTTGTTATCAATTCATCGGACATTGGCACCCCCGCCCCGTTTGCGACGTATGCTCTTTCAGATGACCAGGCAAATGAATATGCAGTGAATTCGCTTACTTATGCAGTCCCACTTCAATTAACTTCCGGTGCACTTCCTGTTCTCTTTACCAAATTTGATGCAAGCTGTACAGGCAATGGCGCAATGATCAGGTGGTCTACAGGATCAGAATTCAATAGCAATTATTTTGAAGTACAACGCAGTACAAACGGCACTGACTGGACAGTGGTAGGCAACGTGAAAGCAGCAGGATCAAGCAATTCAGCACGCAATTATCAACAACTTGACCTAACCAGCGGACCTTCATTCTACCGTATCAAACAGGTAGACCAGGATGGTCATGCTTCCTATACAAGTGTAGCCAGGACCAGTTGTGAACGCAAAAATATTGAGCTTGTCATCTATCCTGTACCGGCACGCGATGTATTAAATGTGGTGATACAAACTGACCGCTCACTTAAAACACAATTGGTGGTGTATGATGGCATTGGTAAACTGGTGAGAAGAATGGATGCATCTATCATAAGCGGCAATAATAATTTCACCCTTAACCTTAGAGGATTATCCGCCGGTGAATATGTGATCCGAAGCAGTGATCCTTCCGTTAACCTGGATAAAAAATTCACAATCGTTCGATAAAAAATAATTAATAAATACTGTAAGACCATCCGCAAGGGTGGTCTTTTTATTTAAAGCATAATTATAATACCAGCCGTGAAAACGATCGCAGGTTATTATTTATTTTAGCAAGCGGATTCTTATGCGTTATTATAAACGATATTATTTTTTAGTCCTGGGCATTTTAATGCTAATGCCTTTATGTGCAAAGTGCCAGTCTGCGGATTTAAAATTCGAAAATTTTGACAATAAAAAATTTCCCCAAAACACTTATATAAATAGTATTTCAAGAGACAGTAATGGGTATATCTGGCTAAGTGGAAATGGAATTAACCGCTTTGACGGGATCCAGATTAAAAGCTATCAGAAAAATGATGATGTTCCTAATTCTTTGAGAGAAGATTATACCGACAACCTTGTAGTGGATAAAAGCGGAACATTATGGATCGGATCATCAGGAGGTATTTGCTATTACAACAGGGCACTGGATAGTTTTACCTTTATTGATTTGAGCAGCACAGAAAAAATAACCTATGCTTATGCATTTGTTTTTGATGGCAAAGAAACATTATGGTTTTCCAGCAATTTAGGATTGTGTAGTATAAATACCAACACAAAAAAAATTTCAATTACTTCATTAAATAATTATAGTAACCCTATTTGTGCTATAATTGATAATGGCGGTAAAATATGGATAGGTACCAGGTCTGATGGATTATTAATGTATGATCCCCTAAAAAATAATTTTGAAAAATTTTTAATTTACGATAATTCAAAAGTAAGCAGGATAAGCTGCCTCATTGCAGATCATCAAAATAAGATCTGGATAGGAAAAGCAAAGGGAGTAATAAAGATCGATCCGCTCAATGCCGGGGAAAATGGTAAACTGAATTTTGAAAAAATTAATGGTCTTGAAACCACCAGTGTGGGGGCCTTTGCATTCCTGCCTGCTTATACTTCCGATAGTATATTATGGATCGCTACATATACAGATGGGCTAATAACTTTTAATGTTAATACCAATAAAATTTCTGCTGCCTTTTTACCGGATAAAAGCAATCCTTATTCTATTTTATCAGCCACCACAAACAATCTCTACACCGATAATGAAAATCATTTATGGATCCCCGGCATAAAGGGGATTAGCATGTTTAACATGTATAATCAAAATTTCAAAAGCCGGGTTATAGCAGAATTAACGAATGAGCCGGATCCTTATATCAAAGTGCTGGAAGAGGATAAAAACGAAAAAAGCATTGTCTGGATGGGCACTAACCACCAGGGTCTCATAAAATATAAATGGGCAGAAAAAAAAGTTTTGGAATGGATAAAATCTTTTGATTCCGGATCGCCTGCAGGCAACAATGCAAATACTGTTGCAGATGATGGTAAGGGAAATTTATGGATAGGATCAGGTAATACTTTATACCAGTATGTAAAAAAAACGAAAACTTTTGTTAAGCATCCACCCTTGCCAACAGAAACACAGTTCCGTTATCCCACGGTAATAAATAAAATACTTTGTTTGCATGATACCGTTTTAATTGCAGGCTCAACGGGCCTGGTGGCATACTTCACCATGACGAATGTTTATAAAATAATTTACAGTGGTAATAATATTAATACGGACAACAATAGTTTTTTTATCCTTTCTGCAAAGCAGGATAAGGATGGAATGGTATGGTGTGCCACCATTAAAGGCCTGACCAAAATAGATATTTTAAATGCGACCAGCGTAAATTATTTTTTTAATTCCACAGAAAATTCAGTTTCCATCAACCGCTTTACAGACCTGGATTTTGACGGGGATAAAATTGTGCTTGCCGGCGAAGGTATATTCTGGTTCAATAAAAAAACGCATCAGTTAAGCAGGTTGCCAACTGCAAATGATGTACAGCCTGGTGTTTGTTTTAGTATAAGGGTTGATACGCTTCATAATTACTGGGTTAATTCTAATCGGGGCCTGGTATTGTATAACCAGCAAAAGAAAAAATATAAAATATTTACCACCGTTGACGGCTTACAGGAAAAAGTTTCGATAACTCCTTTAGATATTATAAATAATACAATGGTGTGTAAGTTCAGGGGATCATTTACTTATTTCAATCCTTATATCGTTGAAAACAATATCAATATTCCCCGGCCCGTGATATCTGCTTTTAAAATATTTGAAAAACCTGTTTTGTTTGATCCTGTTAAATCAGAAAATGAAAGTTATGATCTCACCTACAAACAAAATTTTATCTCATTTGATTTTAATGCTTTTGAATTTAATTACCCTGATAAAATTCAATTTGCCTACCGGTTAACGGGGTTTGATAAAAACTGGATCTATTGCGGAGATAAAAGAAACACAACCTACACAAACCTTGCCGGTGGAAATTATGTATTTGAAATGAAGGCGGCCAACAGTGCAGGATTATGGAGCAAATCAGCTCGATTCAAAATTTATATCAAGCCTGCTTTCTGGCAAACCCTATTGTTCAAAATACTTATCGGGATTGCAATTGCTATCGCAATTTATTTATTGGTGAGGCGTAAAATAGAAAATATAAAAAGAAAAGAAAAGAAAAAAACGGCTTTGAACAAATTGATGGCTGAGGCCGAGATGAAAGCTTTACGGGCCCAAATGAACCCGCATTTTATCTTCAATTGTATGGCCACGATAGATGGTTTTATTTTGCAGAATAAAAAATTTGAGGCTTCAGAATTCCTGGGAAAGTTTTCAAAACTCATCCGCGACGTGCTGGAAAATTC
>JACDBU010000179.1 GCA_013694745.1 Chitinophagaceae bacterium | reverse complement strand
TATCTACTCATGATTCTTTCCCTGCTTTATCAACATGCTAACAATATCTTCTCTTACCTTTGACCGGTTTCAATGTAAATCATTATGAAAAAAGTAAAGGAGGCGGTTAAATATATTAAAAAGCATTCCAAGGTGCACCCTACTATAGGTATCATTCTTGGCAGCGGATTGGGCAGTTTTACAAAAGAGATAAAAATTGAACAGGAGATATTATATATTGACATCCCGCATTTCCCAGTAAGCACGGTAAAAGGCCACAGTGGAAAATTGGTTTTTGGAGAATTGAATGGCAAAAAAGTTGTGGCTATGGCTGGGCGTTTTCATTTTTATGAAGGCTATACCACCGCCGAAGTTATATTCCCTGTACGCGTACTTAAATTTTTAGGCATTGAAACATTGCTGATAAGCAATGCCGCAGGTGGTACCAATAATACTTTTAAAGTTGGTGACCTGATGATCATAAAAGATCATATCAGTATGCTAACTCACAACCCGTTATTAGGCAAGAATGATGAAAAATTTGGCCCCCGTTTTCCCGATATGAGTGAACCTTATAAAAAAATACTTATTGACAAGGCAAAAAATATTGCTGCTGCAAAAAATATAGACTTACAAGAAGGAGTTTATATTGGCGTTACGGGACCAACATTTGAAACAAGGGCTGAATATAAAATGCTCAACTCTTTAGGCGGAGATGCCGTTGGTATGAGCACGGTACAGGAAGTGATTGCTGCTGTACATATGGGCCTGCCTGTTTTTGCAATAAGTGTGATCACTGATATCGGTATCAGGCAGGAAGAAAATATAATTACCCATGAAGAAGTATTGCAGGCAGCAAAAGATGCAGAACCAAAAATGACGTATATACTAAAAGAATTAATTGCCGTGATATAGTTTTATTTTTTGTAGTTCCCATGAGAAAAAATAGTACTTCACTTTTGCGAATCAGCCTTATTGGAATTCTATTTATATTACTTTTGATGCAACCCAAAAATGCATTGGCTCAGGAAAGAGACATTCTCAACGGTATCAAAGGTCGTGTTGGAAATTTGGGTAGCCAGCAATCACGTGGTAAGGATACACTCGGATTTCAACACCGTGATGATCTTGCTGATTCAATAACCATATCCTACCGGTATCTTGATTCATTAAAAAGCAACAGGCTGGATTCATCTCTTGATGATTTTTATACATTTTTTTCTATACCACCCAATTATGTTTCGCTTGGCAATAATGGCAGCCCCGCATATCCTGTCCTTTTTTCACCTGTATTAAAAGCAGGTTGGGATGCGGGTTTTCATGCTTTTGATGCATACCGGTTCACCCTGGAAAACAGCCGGTTTTATAAAACTACCAGGCCCTTTTCACAGATCACTTATTTGCTGGCCTCCGGTAAAGAACAATTTATCAATATCCTGCATACACAAAATATAAAACCAAACTGGAACTTTGGGTTTCAATACAAACTCATAACAGCCCCCGGTTTTTTTAAAACACAAAATACAAATCATAACAGCTATCGTTTGTTCAGTAACTACCAGGGAAATAAAAAAAGATATGCCGCTTATTTCATTTTAATGGGTAACAAACTAACGGCTTCAGAGAACGGCGGTATAAGAAGCGATACTTTTTTAACTAACTCAGATTATTCAAGGCGTTTTACAGTGCCTGTTAATCTTGGCGGCGATGCTCCTTTTGGTAATAATATTTTTTCAACCAAAGTTTCGACAGGTAATTTTTATACAAACTTCACTGCATTTTTCAGGCAGAGTTATGATTTTGGCAAACGTGATTCGATAGCAATAAATGATACTACTGAAGAATATCTTTTTTACCCCAAGCTCCGTTTTCAACATACAATAACTTATAATACTTACGGTTTTCATTTTAGCGACCAGCTTCCTTCACCATCTGATGCAGTTGTGGATTCGGCCATATTTAAACAGTGGTACGATACAACTTTGAATATTAATTCGGGCTTAAATTTTTCGTTGCAGGATAAATGGAAAATAATCACTAATGATTTTGTGCTACGCCAGTTCCCTGAAACAAAGAACCCGGCCCAGTTTATTGAAGCCGGCCTCAGGTTAGAAAACATTTCCGGAAAGTTTTCACATTCAACTTTTTTTCCGCAACTTATCATACTACCCATTTTTCAGGTACAGACTACCTACACAAACCGGAATTATTTTAATACGGTTTTGCATGGTGAATACCGTAACAGGACTAAAAATAAAAAATGGGATGCCCTGGCTAAAGGAGAATTTTATGTTACCGGTTTAAACTTGGGTGATTATAATGCTTACGCATCACTTACCCGGTTTTTAAATTCGAAATTAGGAGATGTGCAGATCATATTTCAAAATGTGAGTCGAACACCATCTTTTATTTTCAACGACCTTTCATCTTTTAATCTCAGTAACCATCTTGCACAGAAAAAAGAAAATACTACGGTCTTATACCTGGCCGCGGAAAATCCAAAATTTACGATTTCATTTCGCAATACTTCTATAGCCAATTATACTTATTTCAAAAATTACTATCAAATCGCACAGTATGGTTCTTTAATAAATCTTACACAGGTACAGGCTTACAGGAAAAGCAGGGTTAGTAAGCGGTTTAGTCTTTACAGTGATTTCATAATTCAGCAAACTGCCGGCAATTCCCCGGTTAGGGTGCCTTTATTTTATACCCGTCAGCGGTTTGCGTTCGAAGGTGTTTTCTTTAAAAACCTGAACCTTGTTACCGGACTTGATGTAAACTACAATACACTCTACAAAGCCAATAATTATTCTCCGGTTGAAGGTCAATTCTTTCCGCAGGATACTACAACTATCAATAATCTTCCGGCTGTGGCTTTCTTCTTTAATTTCAGGATTAAAACTTTTACCGGCTTACTGCGATTAGAAAATTTGAATACTGCCAGTGTTAATAATGGTTTTGGATTCACTAATAATAATTTTGCTGCACCTCATTATCCTACACCTGGCTTACTCTTCAGGATCGGTGTTCAGTGGCGATTTATAAACTAAGGCCACTCGCTACTAACCACTCACTACTAGCAATTGTTAAAGTACCTTTCAAAATCTCTTTGCTAAAATTAATGCGTTAATTTTGTTGTAATGAAGAAACTTTTTCTCACAGTTCTCGCATTCGTTTATCTCGCTGTTTCCAGTGGTATATCATTGAATGTGCATTATTGCATGGGAAAATTCTCTTCTATTGATCTGTCTCATAACGATAAATGCAGTAAATGCGGGATGAAAACCGGATTTGGCAGATGCTGCAATGATGAATTTAAGATCGTTAAACTTAGCGATTCACATAATCTCAGTACCTGTGAATTGAATATTTTTTCACCGGTTTCAATAATTCAAAAAAAACACTTTCATATTTCTCCGGATTTTTATACCTCAACTCTTTTCACTACTTCTGATAATAAATCACCACCTGGCTCACAGGGAATATCATTGCTCATTCTCAATAGCATTTTCAGGATATAGGATAGTTATGTTTTACCATCAATGGCGATAGCAATTGATGTTCCTAATTATTTCTATTAACTAAAAAATTTCCAGATGAAAATTGCTTCTCTAATAATAATATTATTTTTTGCAACAAATGTAAATGCACAATTAACAAAAGTTGATCTGCAGGCCAGCGGCCTAACCTGCAGCATGTGCAGTAATTCAATTAACAAATCTTTGAAAACGCTTGATTTTGTAGATAAGGTAGATGCCAATATCAAAAATTCAACTTTCGAAATAACTTTTAAGCCCAATGCAAAAGTTGATTTCGATAAAATAAAAAAGAAAGTGGAAGATGCCGGTTTTACAGTTGCCAATTTTTCAGCAAATTATAAATTCAATAATGTGCAGATAAAAAATGAACAGCATGTAATGATCGGTGAAAAAACATTCATGTTTTTAAATGTAACCAGCCAGCAGCTTAATGGTGAAAAAACTATCAGGATTATTGATAAAGGGTTTGTATCTGCAAAAGATTTTAAAAAGAATACAGCCTTTACCCAAATGCAGTGCTATAAAACGGGGTATGCTGCAGCTTGCTGTACTAAAGATGGCTTGGTAACTGGCACAAGAGTTTATCATGCCACTATTTAAACAGCTGGTCTGCATTTCATTCGTATTCGGAATACATGTTTGCGCTGCCCAGGAGCTGTATGTTTTTACTGAACCTGCCAGCAATATGGCTGCAAAAAGCATTGGTGTACGTTTGAATAATTCACTGTTGAAAACTTTGGATAAGGGATCGGAATACCATTTGATACCCGAAATAATGGTAGGCGTTTCTAAAAAAATTATGGTTCACACGGATGTTTTTTTTAGCAACCTGGATAAAGCTTTTAAAATGGATGGTGCAAGCATTTATGGAAAATATCGCTTCTTTAATGTTGATGGTATACAGAAACATTTCCGTGTATCAGCATATGGCCGCGCAAGCTTGAATGTTGCAGAAAATCACGATGAGGCCATTGATCTTACAGGTCACAACAGTGGATGGGAAGGAGGGGTAGTGGCCACCCAGCTTTTGCACAAGGTTGCGGTATCATCCGGTGTTTCATTTTTGCACGCGTTTGATAATAGTAAAAATAAATTCATTTACGGAGATAACAACAGGGATGCTATTAATTATACTTTATCTGTTGGTGGATTAATATTGCCAAAAGAATACACCAGCTATAAACAAACCAACCTCAACCTTATACTTGAATTTTTAAACCAGTATAATGTAGGCTCAGGATCATATTATATTGATGTTGCGCCGGCAATGCAGCTTATATTTAATAGTAAAAGCCGGTTAGATGTTGGTTATCGCACACAATTGAGCAGCACCTTGTACAGAAGTGCACCAAACGGATTTTTTGTAAGACTTGAGTACAATTTTTTCAATGCTTTTTAAATGATAAAGAAAATATTATTATTCATATTATCCCTGTTCCAAAAAAAAGATTGTTGTAAATAAAACAATTAAGCCCCTGTACAATGCAGCACAGGGGTCTCAATTCTTTTCAAAATAAGTATGATGATATATTACGGAATTTTTGATGCAACCGGTGGCTTGCCACCTTCAGGTACAAAGATCAAAGCATCGGAATTCATGCAATAGCGTTTGCCGGTTGGCTTTGGCCCGTCTTCAAATACATGTCCCAGGTGTGATCCGCTCTTGCTGTCAACCACTTCAACACGCTCGGAACCGAATGAATTATCTTTTACTAAACGCACTGCATCAGGCGTAATAGGAGCATAAAAACTTGGCCAACCTGTACCAGAATCAAATTTAGCATCACTGCTAAAAAGAGGCTGTAAAGTAGCAGCTGAATAATAAGTTCCTTTTTTGTAGAAATGGTCGTATTTACCCGTACCGGCACGTTCTGTTCCCTGCTGGCGCAAAATGTAATACTGAGCAGCCGTTAACCTGGCTCTCCATTGTGCATCATTTAGCTTCATTGGATATGCGGCTGTGCTTTTGGTAGAAGGTGGATCAGGGTATTTTGATTTTTTAGATTGTGCCACACCGCAGGAACTAAACAATATAGAATAAAGGGCTATTAAGGCAAAGAGAATTTTTTTCATAATTTTTTATTTAGATAATAAACGATAAAGAAAGCAGGGAGGATGGTAAAAAACCTTAAAGAATTACTAAAATGAGTGTAAATGATACTACGACCGTTTTTAATAATACCTATAATTGCAACAAAAGTAAATCATGTTAACGCGGAAAGTATAATTATTTCAACTCATCCGTATGATAACTTTGCATAAATGAAGTTGTACCTAATATGCCAATTCAGTAATAAGTGATAATTAATAATTTAAAAGTTTGCCATATTAGTGCGGCATTTTTTCTAAATTTATTTAAGATAAAAACAATAAACCATGTTCAACATCAAACCAGTACTGGCATTAATTGCAGGAATATATTTTTTAATAGCCTGCAATAATTCTGCAAATAATTCATCCGGGAAAGTTAAAAACGATACCACAGTCAAAATCATTCATCTAAAAAATGATTCAATGGTTAAGAAAATGGACAGTGCCCAAATGAATATCACCAACAGTTCAATGAATGAAATGATGAACAAAATGACCAGCATGAAAATGACCGGTGATTTTGATTTGGATTTTGCCAGGATGATGATCGATCATCACCAGGGAGCAGTTGATATGTCAAAAACAGAGATAGCAAAAGGGGCGGACGAGAAAATAAAAGCAATAGCCCGGAATATTATGCTTAGTCAATCTGCAGAAATAAGCAAATTTCAGAAAATAATTAAAAGCTATAAACTGTCAAAAAATGATACAGGAAAGCATGATGAATTAAAAAACGATATGGATGATATGAAAGATGAAATGAATGCGATACCCATGACAGGTAATACAGATAAGGATTTTGTTATTATGATGATAGCCCATCATGAAAATGCCGTAAAAATGTTTAACGATGAACTGGTTCATGGCACAAATCCTCCATTAAAAAAAATCGCACAAAGCGGGATAGCCGATCAAACAAAAGAGATCGATGCATTCAAAACCTGGTTGTCGGCAAAGAAGTAATAATGATATTATTTTTTGCGGACCACTAATGATTCAGGAAAATGCAAAGGCAAGTTGTGAAGATGTTTTGACCCGTGAACGTTCTGTAGATACAGTTTTTGTTGCCAGGCTAATCCTGTAAACATTACTTTCCTGGTACCGGGAAGCCACTATCATTTTTACTCCCTCACAACGATCATTGAATAACTGCTCAACAAGTACGGGACAATTATTATTTTTTGAAAGGTGTGATAATATAAGATGGCTCATAAACGAAGATCTGTGCGTAGTGAAAAGATCCAGGGCCTTCTTATTGCTAAGGTGACCATTACCGCCACTGATACGGCTTTTTAAAAAATAAGGATACTTCCCATTTGCCAGCATTTCTTCATCATAATTGCTTTCAAGAAATGCGGCATGGCATTGTTGAAAATGACTGATGACATTGTTACACACGTCTCCTATATCTGTGAATACCCCCACATTTATTTTGTTGCAGCATATCATAAAACTATATGGATCCGCAGCATCATGAAATTTTGGAAATGGAGTTATGGTAAGGGTCCCAATCGTTACCGGTTCGTGGGCTCTAAAATCACTTATTAAATGTTTCTCCAGGCTGAGCCTGCTATGCCTTAACGTTGCACTGGTGATATAAACACGAAATTGATATTTTTTACACAATACCTGCAACCCGCTGATATGGTCAGTATGTTCGTGCGACACAAAAATACCTTTCACGTTTTGGATGTTCAGCCCAAGTCGCTGCATTCTTTTTTCAATCTCGCTGCACGATATACCTGCATCTACAAGTATAGCTTCTGTTTCATTACCAATGTAATAGCAGTTGCCGTTGCTCCCCGAATTTAATGATGTAATAAATAAAGACATGTAATACGTTAATCCGTTAATCCGTTAATTCGTGTAATTCGTGTAATTCGTGTAATTCGTGCCTTCTGTGTAATTCGTATAATTCGTGTAATTCGTATTTGTGTAATTCGTGTTAACTACTTTTCAAAATAAGCAACCGTTCCTCCAACCCAGTCTTTATCCATGTTATATCGCACACCTATCATTTTACCTTTGCTTAATCTGCCTAAATTATTTACGGGTACGGGCCTTTTCCATCCATCTTTCCAAAAGTAAAAGATGCGTATCTCCGCTTTGGCGGGTATATTTGGCGTTTTAATCACATCTGCATATTTTACTTTGCGTTGTAATATCCAGTTCTCAGGATTGGTTACTTTATCAATATCTTCTTTGGTAACATCAATAATAACTCCCTGGCCGGCAAAAGAAAATAAGGGTTTCAAAACATAATTTTCAAGGTCGGATGGCAACTGCTTTATTTCATTGAGAAAAAATGTTTCAGGTACATATGGATTTTTTATAAAAGGCAATGTGTACTTGCTGATACGGTAAAACCAGTTAGGGTGTGGCACCCATTCCACATCGAGGTCCTGTGTTATATCCACTATATTTCCCAGGCTTTCTTTTTGTTGCTGCAGTTCATCAAATATTACCCGGTTGTAAATTCGCTTCACTTCAATTTTTCTGCCCTCATGTGTGTAATACAATTTTTTGTTCTCCCGGATTAAATCTGTAAGAGAAACGATTGGGATGTTTAAATAATCCTGTGTACAATAAAAATCTATCCGTGTTTTTTGTTCATGTGGATTGATCTCAAGCAAAATAACATTTTCAGTTTCATGATTGCCTACAATTATGTCTTTCAGTAATTGCGTGTAGCTCTCTTTGTTGTACCCACCCAGGTAATTATCAAAGTTTGCAGGTATGGGAAAATATTTCCCGAGCATTTCAGGATAAAATATTTGGAAACCAAATAGGGTAGGGAATCCCTGCATTTCTATTAACTGGGGTTCAAGTACGCTGTTCGTATTTTCACAAATGCCAAAATCAAAGGCGATAAAATGCGTGTGTTCGTTCTCGTTAGGTACTGATTCTCCTTTGGGAATTGCGCCGGCAGTTAATCTTTTAAAATTATCATCCACAATAATATCCACAATGGCCTCACACGCGCCGAGCATTTTATCGGTAAAATCCTTTGGAACAAAAATGGGCGTCTCTGCGATCCTGAAAACGAGATCACCGGGATGTTTTGCATTTAATTCTTTTAGAAATGCATGGTAATTCTCCTCGGTAAAGTTTTTATTGAATTGTTCACGGAGCGATGCGATCATGCTGTGCTGGGATTTAATGTAAAGATTTCGTATTAAAAATACAAAACCTTATGTAGGTAGCAAGTGGCAAGTAGCAAATAGCGAGTGGCAAATAGCGAGTGGCGAGTAGCAAGATAGATCAGGAGTGTGTTTCTACAGGCAGTAAACTTTCTACTGCGATGTTTAAAAAATTAGGGAGGATGTGTGCATAGGTCCACGAAATTTTTTCAGGATCATTTAGCTGATCAACCATAGATTCCCATTTTGCTAAACCGTAATTATCTATCACCGTTTTCTTTTTTTCCTCAGTTTGCAGGTGCATACTCATACCTATCGGGTCAGCTTCAGGATGAAATTGTGTGCCGATGAAATATTCGTTGAAACGCATGCCCATTATCGCTCTTTCATAAGGCACATGTGGTCTTTCTTTTTCTATACATAAAATTTTAGCGCCTTTATATATCACGTGCATCTGTGGTTCAATTACCTGCCAGTCGCGGCTGTCAACAGCGAAAAAGGGATCATTCATACCATTAAAAACTGGTTCGTCTTTTCCGTCTGGCAACAGGTGTACCGGGAATACACCAAAAGCGGTTGAATTTCGTTTGCAGACTTTTGCCAGGTTCCAATGCCGGCAAACCAACTGAAATGAATGGCAAATGAAAAAGATATATTTCTTTTGATGATTTTCCGGCTGCTGGTTCCACCTCTCTACTTTTTCAAGCCATTCGAAATACACTTTTTCCCATTCACTTCCTTCACTTTCAAGAGGGCTTCCGGGACCGCCGGTGCTGATAAAAATATCGTACTTAAGATCAGGAACTTCATTTTTAAGCCTTACATCAAACTCATCCCACTGTACCTCTAAATTATTTGCTTCACCAAACTGGTTCAATATTTCGCGGATACAACGCATCCCCTGGTTTGGGTGACCTTCGTACAAATCAAGGATAGCAACCTTTATGGATTTTTTATCGCTCCAGTTCATTCAATAAAGTTACGATTAAATGCAAAAGAATATTTTCACTTAAATGTATAGTTATTAACCCTATGTGAAAAAAATTCGAAGCTCTTTAAATCCCGTGCAAAAATTGCGTATGTATATAATCCACTACATCCGGAAGACTGTTTGTTTTTTCATAAACAGCCAGTTGGCGGTCCGCACCTGTACCGGTTTCCAGCATTTTATGAACATGACCTATTGCATGGCGAATACCAAGCGGTGTTGCAACATCGTCAATAAAATCAAGCAACTCATAGATGAGTACCCTGGTATTCACTTCCATTTCTTTTCCAAAATCGATCATGCTGCCATCTATTCCATATCGTCCCGCACGCCATTTATTTTCGTTTATCAGGATACGTGGATACATTATAAAATTTAAATTCTGCGACCTCAGTTTATAAATTTTTGCACAAATACCCTGAAATAATGCAGCGATAGTTATTGTTTCCTGCACCGTTAGCGGCACATCACAAATGCGAAATTCAACAGTATTAAAAAACGGGTGCACACGAAGATCCCACCAGATCTTTTTTGCATTGTCAATACAATTTGTCTTTACCAGCAATTTTATATAATTGTCGTAGGCTTCAATGCTTTCAAAATAATCGGGAATTCCGGTGCGTGGAAATTTGTCAAATACTTTTGTTCTAAAAGATTTATAACCCGTGAGCCTGCCTTCCCAAAATGGTGAGTTAGTGCTTAGTGCATAAATATGAGGTAAAAAATAGCGTGCAGAATTGGCAATATGTATGGCCATCTCACGGTTATCCATGCCAACATGTACGTGCAAACCAAAGATGAGATTACTGCGTGCAGCCTCCTGTAATTCATTTACGATCTCGCTATACCGGGCATGATCAGTTATCAGCTGGCTTTCCCAATGACTAAACGGGTGCGTACCTGCAGCGCCAACCCACAAACCAATTTCTTCAGCAATGCCACTTATGGTTTTACGAAGTGTGGCAACATCAACAAATGCTTCATCAATATTCTGACAGATATCAGTTCCTACTTCAACAACAGCTTGGTGCATCTCTGCTTTTACTTTGTCCTTAATTACTTTCTGACCCTCATGAACAATTTTTTGTTCATGACTTTTTAACTCACGACTTTCTGGGTCAATAACCATATACTCTTCTTCTATCCCCAGTGTGAAATGTTTGTACGAAATATTTGCCATGCTATTTAATGTTTCGGTGTCTTGCTACCTGCTTCTTACTACTCGCTACTTGCTAATTGCTAATTGCTAATTGCCAATTGCCAATTTTCTTTCCTCCTTGATCCTTCTTTTTCAATAAAGCTTTTTTTTTGCTGAACTCCTCTTAATATATTCTCCCCATGTTAAATTATCTTTTGCATCCGTTTGTGCTTCAGCTTTTTCAATAGCAAAATTGGCTGCTGTTTCTACAACCCAATCAAAATTTTCCTGTCCAACACTAGTTATTTCTGCATCGGGAGCGGGATTGCAAAAATCGATAGCATAAGGTACTCCATCGCGTAAAGCCAGTTCCACAGTATTGAAATCGTACCCTAAATACCTGCAGATTCTAAGTACTATATCTTCCATTAATGCATAACGTTCTTTATCAGGTTTAAAATCGGCAACATATCTCAGGTGATGCGGATTGCGTGGTTCATAAGGCATGATACGAACGTGTTTGCCGCCGATGCAATAGCAGCGGTAATATTCATCGAAAATAATTTCTTCCTGCAACATCATTACCAGCTCACCTGTTTCCGCGTGCTTGGTAAAAAAATCATCCATGTCAGTTAATTTGTAAACACTTTTCCAGCCGCCACCTGCAAAGGGTTTCATGTATGCAGGAAATCCTATGTAACTAAAAATCCCATCCCAGTCTAATGGATAAGACAAATTTGAAAATGATTCTTCACTTGTATCCGCTGGCAGATCACGGGAAGGAAGGATAACGGTTTTTGGAACCGGTATATCTATTTTTGTTGCAAGGCAGTTATTGAAAAACTTTTCATCGGCACTCCACCAGAAGGGGTTATTGATGACAGCGGTTCCACACAGCGCCGCATTTTTAAGGTAAGCCCTGTAAAAAGGTACATCCTGTGAAATACGATCAATTATTACAGCATATCCACTGCTTTCGCCTTGCTTTATCTTATCAATATGCACGGGTTCTGCCGTAATATCTTTAATCTTTTTACTATTTATTCTTTCAATAACTGCTTCTGGAAAACTTCGTTCTTTCCCAAAGAGTATCCCAATTTTTTTCATAATTAAATGTTTATTTATTCAACAGCTTTCTTTAAAACCTGAAGGTATTAAAATATATTTTGTCGTACACATAAAACAAAAATTTTTAGAATAGTGAATATTTTTGTTCCCTCGAATCCCAACCTGCCACAATGTTATGATTGCTAAAACATGTAAAACATATTGTGTTTATTATTAAAGTATGCTGTGGCTGAATAAATGGCTTTGGGCTAATTTACTTAATTTTGCGGCCTATGAAATTGGAAACAGCGGGTTGTATTGTTATTGAAAATCATATCCTGGATTCATTGCTACTTTCAAGGGAAATTAAAGTAGATGTGTATCTGCCTGTTAATATTGCAGATCCTGATGAATTGAGTTTGCTGCTTATCAATGATGGACAGGACCTGGTAACAATGGAGTTTGAGAATATTTTAGATCATTTATATAATGGTGGTTTTCTTAAACCCGTAATGTATGTGGGGCTGCATTGCAGTAAAGACAGGAAGAATGAATATGGCATTGCTGGTACGCTGGATTATAAAGG
>JACDBU010000161.1 GCA_013694745.1 Chitinophagaceae bacterium | reverse complement strand
TAAATATCTTATTAAATGTAAGATCATTTATTTTTATATCGTGAAGACAAAACTTTCCGTGAACATAAATAAGATTGCTACACTACGTAATTCGCGTGGGGGAAATAATCCTGATCTTATCAAAGCTGCAAAAGATATCGAGCGTTTTGGAGCAGATGGAATTACGATTCATCCGCGGCCCGATGAAAGGCATATACGATATGCGGATGTTTATGATCTGAAAAAAATCATCACAACAGAATTCAATATTGAAGGCAATCCACGCGAACAAAAATTTGTTGACCTTGTTTTAGCCAATAAACCAGAGCAGGTAACACTGGTACCGGATGGGGAAGGCCAGTTAACTTCCGATCACGGATGGGACACCATTAAAAATCTTGATTATCTCAGGGATATTATTGCTGTCTTCAAAAATGCCGGTATCCGTGTTTCTATTTTTGTAGATCCCGAAATAAAAATGATAGAGGTAGCCGGGAAAACAGGCACCGATAGAATTGAATTATATACAGAAGGATATGCTAAGCAATATTCAATCAACAATCCCCATATGGCAATTGAACAATATGTTGCTGCTGCAAAAAAAGCAAATGAATTAGGTTTGGGTATCAATGCTGGGCATGATCTTGATCTTAAAAATTTAAAATATTTTTCTCAAAATATTCCGGGGCTGATGGAAGTTTCCATTGGCCATGCTTTGATCTGTGATGCAATATACCTGGGATTGGAGAATACAGTACAGCTATACAAAAGACAATTGATGAAATAAGATGCAGGAAAATTGAAAGAAAGTTCGAGCATTAAAAAAGACCCTGCTTGTGCCAGGGCCCCTTACAAATAACTTAATAATTATTTTCCAAAAGCACTCTTCAAATCTGACGCTGCCATGGCCTGTGCCTCTTTTGCAGCTGGAACTACCGTAGCCATGCCAAAAAATTCATGGGTAACACCGTTATACATTTTATAATTTACAGTTACACCGGCAGCTTTTAGTTTATCTGACAGCATCTCGCCATCGCTTTGTAATGGATCGTATTGTGCCGTAATGATTGTTGTTGGCGGCATGCCTTTTAATTTCGCATTAACCAGGGAGATCATTGGGTTTTTTCCATCGGCCGGGTTGTTCAAATAATTATTAAAGAACCAAACCATCAATGGCCGGTCGAGGGGCTTTGCCATTGCATTTTTTTGATAGGATGCTGTGGCAGTATCATAACCAGCGATCGGGTAAACGAGTACCTGGTAAACCGGAATAGCCATGCCTTTATCCCGTGCCATCATACTTACTGCAGCTGCAAGATTACCACCCGCGCTTTCTCCAACAAGTGCCACATGCTTTACATCTCCTTTTATCGATGCGGTATTTTTCAATACCCATTCATACGCTGCATAACTGTCGTTATGAGCGGTAGGAAATTTGTGTTCCGGCGCCTGGCGATATGCAACAGAAACCAGCACCGCACCGGTTTGCTCTGCCAATCCGCGGGCTGATGCATCATATGTATCAAGATCGGCAATCACCCAACCTCCTCCATGATAATAAACGATAACGGGAAACGGCCCATTACCTTTTGGAGAATAAATTCTTAAATGAATATTTCCTCCCGTTACGGGAATATCTTTTCCCACTGTATCAACCATTGAGGTTGGCATGGGAACATTATTATCCTTCATAACATCCTTTACTGCATTGGCTGGCGAGGGTTGTTTACGGGCATCAGCAGCAGAAAGAGTTATTAACGGTGGACTGTTATAACTCATTAATTTTTCTATAACTACCTGCATTTCCGGGGTCATATCCGGCGCCCAGTCTGGTTTTGGGCCTTTTGGCTTTAGTATGCCCATCTGTTTGGTTGTATCAACATTCATTGCAGTTGAATCACTGACAGCGGTTTTTGAATTGCTGTTGTTATCATTGCATGAAGCAAAAAACAAAGTTGAAACTGCCATCCCTACGGTGGTAATTTTTTTTAAGAAATTTGATTGCATAAATTAATAAGATAAATAGTAAAAAATATTTTAGCGCGGGTTAAAGACCAGGTAGTGATCATTAAAATTCATGCCATATAAATTTCTGATAAAATAATATGGCCAATAAAAGCCACTTTGCTAATTAATAAGGGCGCTATAAAAAATATTTATGGAAGAGAAAAAAGCGATAGAGAATTGAAGGGCAAATTATTTCAACAAGCCATTCAGTCGGTTTTCCAATGCCTGGCCACGAAGATTTTTGGCGATAATCCTTCCATTGGGATCCAGTAATAAATTTTGTGGAATACTGCTTACCTGGAATTGTATAGCCACAGTATTTCCCCAACCTTTAAGATCACTGATATGTTTCCAGGTTAATCCATCCATTTTTATTGCTTCTATCCAGGCTGGTTTTGTCTGGTCGAGCGATACCCCAAGAATGGTAAAGTTCTTGTCTTTAAATTTATTGTAAGCGGCAACTACATTAGGATTCTCCATTCTGCAAGGCCTGCACCAACTGGCCCAAAAATCTATCAAAACATACTTCCCCCTGAATGATGAAATATTTACCGGGTTGCCGCTGGTGTCAGGTTCTGAAAATTCTGTTACAAGTGAACCTATAGGGTTCTTTTTTGATTCTGCTATAACCTGGTCGAGATAATTTCCCATTGCCCCGCCTTTTACACTGCCGTTTAAAGAATTGTATAATTCTTCAGTTCTCACACCATTTTCAGTTGCCTGGTAATACCGTATCACCGCTAGTGGAGCAACGTATGAAGCGGGATATTTTTTTATAAAACTTTCGCTTAAAGCAGCAAATTTGTTTATAGCTGCTGTATCATAATCAGCGTTCGGCATGAATATCTTTTCATAAGGCTTTACAGATGTTTCATAAATAGAAAATTGGGTATGAGACAGGGATCCGGTTACCACAAGCTTGTCTAGTTCATTTTTATTCCCTGAAATTTTGATATCGCTGTTGTCAATAAATAAAGGAATAAGGGGCTGCTCATTTCCGAATATCAGGCCCTTAAAGCCAGGCTCTGCCTGCTTTCCCGTGATTATGAATTTATTATTTTTTATGATTGCCTGCTGCTCCGGAACTCCTGTTTGATCATTTAAAAAAGAAACAGGTGTACCATCTGGAAAACCGGTCACTGTTCCGTTAATAATAAATCCATCAGCAGGTTTATGCACAGGATTTACCGTTGGTGCTTTTGAAATCGTTTTATGCTTAACCTGGGAAAAAGCAATCAATGGGAAAATAAAAAAAAACAGAAAATATAATTTCATTTCGATGAGATGAATGGCAAATTTACTTGCTTTTATACAAATGGTAATACCATTGGTACTTTTGAGATCATTTTAAAATTTTATTAAGAAATTGCTTAGTTGCAGCCTCAATATTATCATATTCGGCTAATGCTTTTATGTATGCACTTCCAATGATCGCACCGTTGGTATAGCGACATGCATCTGTAAAAGTTTGTTTGTCTTTGATGCCAAATCCTACCAATACCGGGTTCTTCAGATCCATCTTTGTAAGCTTTTTAAAATATTGCTGTTGCTGATCTATATCTGTATTATTCCCGGTGGTGGAAGAAGAAGAAACCGCGTAAATAAATCCTGTACTTAACGCATCAATTTTTTTTATTCTTTCTTCAGAAGTTTCGGGCGTGATTAGAAAAATAAAATCCAAACCATATTTTTTGAATAGCAGTTGATACTCATTTTCAAATTCAAATAAAGGCAGATCAGGTAAGATGATCCCATCTATACCAGTATCCTTTGCTGCCTGGCAAAACTTTTCAATTCCATATTGCATAACGGGGTTGAGATAGCCCATTAAAATTACTGGAAGGGTCATATTCCCTGCCTCACTGCCTGAAATTGCATTAGCAGTTCTGAAATTTTTTAATTGATCAAATAGTTTTTGAATGGTGATACCATTTTTCAAGGCGAGCATATTGCTATTCTGTATAACCGGTCCATCTGCTATTGGATCACTATATGGAATGCCGATCTCGATCATATCGGCACCATATTTTTGCAACGCGTTTAACACTTCAATCGTGCTGTTAATTTTTGGATAGCCTGCTGTACAATAAATATTTAAGATGTTCTTTTTCTTCTGAGAAAATAAATTTGCGATTCGATTCATAAATGCTTCATATAGGTTGACAGATCTTTATCTCCACGTCCACTCAAATTCAAAACAACTATATCCTCTTTTTTATATTTTATTTTATTTAAAGCAAACAATGCATGTGCGGGTTCTAAAGCAGGAATGATACCTTCCAGCTTTGCCAGCTCAAACGCAGCCTCAACAGCTTCATCATCTGTTGCGCTTAAAAATATTCCCCTGCCGGTTTTAAAAAGGTGTGCATGCATTGGACCGATACCGGGATAATCCAATCCCGCTGATATGCTGTGTGGTTCTACAACCTGGCCATCTTCAGTTTGCATCACCAAACTTTTACTTCCGTGCAGAATACCAGTTACACCAAGTTGTGTGGTGGCGGCAGTTTTACCCGTTGTGATCCCTTCCCCCGCTGCTTCTACTGCAACTAATTTTACTGACGATTCATCAAGGAAATGATAAAAAGCGCCGGCAGCATTGCTGCCACCACCAACGCAGGCAAATACATAATCCGGTAATTCATTCCCGGTTTTCTCCAACAACTGTTCCCTGATCTCTTTACTGATCACACTTTGAAAACGCGCTACCATATCGGGATATGGATGTGGACCAACAACACTGCCTATAATATAATGCGAATCGTTTGGATGATTTATCCAATCCCGGATAGCTTCATTGGTAGCGTCTTTCAGGGTTTTACTACCGCTTGTTGCGGGTATCACTGTGGCCCCAAGCATTTTCATCCGGGCAACATTTGGTGCCTGGCGTTCAATGTCCTTCTCTCCCATGTAAACAATACATTCCAGTCCTTTTAATGCACACACGGTAGCTGTGGCCACTCCATGCTGCCCGGCACCTGTTTCTGCAATAATTCTTTTTTTCCCTAAACGTTGTGCCAGTAATATCTGCCCGATGGTATTGTTGATCTTATGCGCGCCGGTATGACAAAGATCTTCGCGTTTTAAATAAATTTTTGCACTATGCTTTTCGCTTAAGCGTTCAGCTAAGAATAAAGGTGTGGGGCGTCCTGCATAATCTTTCAACAACTGGTCAAATTCTTTTTTGAAACTTTCTTCGTGTATTAAGCCAATGTATTTACTTTGTAATTCCTTCACATTTGGGTATAACATTTCAGGCACAAAGGCGCCGCCAAATTCTCCATAGTATCCATGTTCATCAGCAATGTACTTCATAAACTTTTTTTCTCTTTGCATAAATTACCACTTTCTACTCGCCACTCGCTACTCAACTACTCATCCCCCCACCGGTTTCATTGGCGTTTCTAAGATCAACTGTAAAAATTTCAGATCCAGCCACCGGCCAAATTTGTAACCAACCTGCTTAAAAAAGGCCACTTCTTTAAATCCAAAACTTTCATGCAGCCGTGTACTAACATCGTTGCTAGCGTCGATACCGGCAATTATTGTATGCTTTTGTAATTCGCCGGCGGCAGTAATTAATGGTTGCAGCAAAAGCTTACCAATGCCTTTTCCGCGGTGTGCAGCATCCACATAAACAGAATTCTCCACTGAATATTTATATGCCTGCCAATTGCGGAAAGGGCCAAGGGTACTGTATCCCAGCAACTCGCTATTTTCTTCAGCAACAAATACCGGGTAACCTTCCTGTTGTTTTGTGGTATACCACTCTTTACGCATTTCCAGGGTATGAATTTTATATTGATACACAGCTGTGGTGGTTAATATTATATCGTTATAAATCCTGAGTAGGGCGGGCAGATCATTTTCATTTGCATTTCTTACATTGATCATAAGAAACTATTTTAATAATAATTCATGTGCTAATTGTGTTATGGCTACAATATCTTTTATTCCATCTTCCGTTTCCACTTTACTGTTTACATCCACCGCATACAGGAAAGGGTGTTCAAATGCATTGATCCTTTCTATATCCGCCAAACCAATTCCGCCGCTTAAAAAAAATTGTTTATTGATCTTATTTTTTTTTAGGATTTCCCATTCAAATTTTTCACCGGTGCCACCATATGCGCCTTTGCGATTAGTATCGAATAAATAAAAATCGCAGCATTCTTCATAAGGTCTGATCATCCAATCGATATTTTGTTCATTCCTGTTCGTTATCCTGAAAGCCTTTATTACTTTCACCTGGTTGCTTATGTGTTCACAAAAAGCCGGGGTTTCATCACCGTGCAATTGCACCATATCCAGCCCATATAATTCAGCCTGCGTCATTATATCCTCCTCAGAGGCATTAACAAAAACGCCCACTTTTTTCAGTCGTAGATTTAGTGGTTGCACCTCGGTACTTTTTAATTTATCCAAAACATACCGCACAGAACGATCGTAAAAAATCAACCCGGCATAATCAATTCCAATGTTGTCGAGTTGTATCAATTGTGCAGCTTTTGTAATTCCACAAACTTTTAACTTCATTTATTTTTTTTTAATTCGTTTGTAAAAATTTCAAATGCTTTCCCGGGGTTTTTTTCTTTCATGAACTTTTCGCCCATTAAAAATCCACGGAAACCATGACTTTTCAAAAGTTGTATCGTTGCCACATCGCTGATGCCGCTTTCTGCTATTTTTAATTTATCATAAGGTATTTTTTTTGACAGTTGAATCGACCGGTTTATATCAACGGTAAAAGTTTTGAGATCCCGGTTATTTACTCCCACTACATCTACATCATCACAGATATGTTCAAGTTCCTGTTCGTTATGCACTTCCAGCAATACATTGAGGCCGGTATTTTTGGCAAATGCGGCAAGGTGTTTTACTGCACTTTTTGAAAGGCAGGCAGCGATGAGCAATATCACGTCAGCGCCATATGCTTTGGATTCTAAAAGCTGGTATTCATCTATTATAAAATCTTTTCTCAGCAAGGGTACTTCATTCACTGTTGCTGCTAACAGATCATCAATACTGCCTCCGAAAAATTCCTTATCAGTAAGAATAGAAATGCCGCTGGCGCCATTTTTTGTATAAGCAGTGGTAACATCTGTTACAGTTGATGTTCCATTAATTTCACCTTTTGATGGAGACCGTCTTTTAAATTCTGCGATGATACCAGTTTTATCATCTCGTAATAAATATTTTTTGAAATCGATAACGTCGTTTTTAAAAAAAGGACCGTTCTCTAATTCCGTAACGGTCTTTTCACGCCGCAACATTTCCACTTCAATTTTCTTTTTAGCAATTATGGTACCCAGGATATTCATCTATGGAGGCTAATTTATTAATTTATTAAATGCGTCAAGCGCTTTTCCGCTTTCCAGGCTTTCCACAGCCAATGCGTAACATTCTTCATAATTTTTATATTGCCCGGTACACTGCAAAGCCATAGCGGCATTAGCGATTACTACTGCATTTTGCGCCCAGCTTCCTGAGCCCTGTAAAATTTTCAAAAATATTTTGGCTGCGTCTTCAACCGAATTTCCGCCATAAAGATCTTCTGCACTTACCATTCTCTTTCCTAAATATTCCGGCGTTAATATTCTTTCGCCTTCATTGGTAATTACTTTTGTATCACTCGTAAGGGATATTTCATCATACCCGTCAAGGCTATGGATAATTGTGAACGAGTTGGCTGTTTGCTGTAATAAATAATTATATATCCTTGCCATTTCCATGCTAAAAACACCTACAAGCTGGTAAGCCGGAATAGCAGGATTTACTAAAGGGCCCAGCATGTTAAAAAATGTGCGGACCCCTAAATTTTTCCGGATTGGTGCAACTATCTTCAATGCAGGATGAAATAACGGTGCATGCAGGAAACAAATGTTTGACCTGTTGAGTTGTGATTTTAAAATAGCATTATCATTCGTGAATTTATAACCCAATTGTTCCATTACATTAGAGGAGCCGCTGATGGAAGATGCGCCATAGTTGCCATGCTTAACCACTTTATTTCCATTTCCCGCTACAATAAAACAACTCAGGGTTGAAATATTAAAAGTATTTTTTCCATCACCACCCGTACCAACAATATCCATTACCGTATCGCCATCAAAAGTAACCGGTACGCAC
Source organism: Chitinophagaceae bacterium (assembly GCA_013694745.1). Classification (GTDB taxonomy): domain Bacteria; phylum Bacteroidota; class Bacteroidia; order Chitinophagales; family Chitinophagaceae; genus Ginsengibacter. Next base: position 24,773 of record JACDBU010000161.1, on the reverse strand, counting down.
AATTCCATTAATGCATCCCTGAATCCCTGCAATTCATCAATCGTTATGCTTCGCATAAGAAATACCGTGGTGAAGGAAGCTATTTCACTTTCGTTGTATATGCCATTAGAAATATTTATCAATGTCTTTCTTGCCTGCGCACGTGACAGCGATTTATGTTCGAATAAAAATTGTAATATTTTTTTCATACCCTATTCCCTGCAATGTATTTATGTTATCAATATTATTTCATCACCATTATCTCATTAGGAAATTTTGGTGCCCAGCCAGTTTCGCATAATTTTTTCTCCCTCCGGGGTAAGTACACTTTCCGGATGAAACTGCACTCCCTGCACATCATAAGTTTTATGTTGCAATCCCATAATATACCCATTTTCATCAATGGCAGTGATCTCCAGGTCGGCGGGAAAATTTTGTGTACTTACTATCCATGAATGATATCTTCCTGCTTCTATAGCATCCGGCAGATCATAAAATATATTCCTGCCTTTTGCCATTTGCCTTTTATTAATTTGAATCTTTGTTGCTACCCCATGATAAACTGTACTCAAATTCAACAGGGTAGCACCAAAGGATTCAGCAATGGCCTGGTGGCCTAAACACACACCCAGTATAGATTTGGAAGGAGCATATGCATTGATGATATCGAGCATCGATCCGCCTTCCGAAGGAATTCCCGGTCCCGGTGATAAAATAATTTTATCATACTCATTAACCTGCTCCAGGCTGATCATATCATTTCTAAAGACTTCTACTTTTTGATGCAGAATTTTTTCAACCAGGTGAACCAGGTTGTAGGTGAATGAATCGTAATTATCTAATATCAAAATCCCCATAGTTAAATATTTTGTGCCAGGTCAATAGATCTTTTTAAAGCGTTCAATTTATTATTCACTTCTTCTAACTCGCTCAGGGGCTGGGAAGCCGCTACTATCCCGGCGCCTGCCTGGTAAACCAGTGTATTATTCCTGCTTAAAAATGTTCTTATCATTATTGCGTGGTTACAGCTTCCGTTGAACCCGATAACACCAATGCATCCGCCATAATAACTTCTTGCCGAATTTTCATAGGCATCAATTAATTGCATGGCCTTAAATTTTGGCGCCCCGCTCAATGTGCCTGCAGGGAAAGTAACGGCAAGCATTTCAAATGGGTTTGAACCTGGCCTAACCGTTCCCGTTACCTCGCTTACCAAATGAATTACATGAGAGTAATATTGAATTTTAGAAAATTGGGTAACGGTCACATCATCGCACATCCTGCTCAGATCATTCCTTGCAAGATCAACAAGCATTACATGTTCGGCATTTTCTTTCTCATCTTTTGATAATTTTTCTGCCAGCTGCATATCTGTCTCATCATCGCCAGTGCGTTTGAAAGTGCCGGCAATCGGATGCACTATTGCTTTGTTATTTTGAATGATGAGCTGGCTCTCCGGGCTGCTTCCCAATAATTTATAATCTCCATAATCAAAATAAAATAAATAAGGACTCGGATTTATGCTGCGCAATGCGCGGTACACCTGGAATTCATCACCGGTAAAGGATTGACGGAACTGCCTGCTTAAAACGATCTGGAAAACATCTCCCCTGTGAGCGCTCGCAATCCCATTTTTAACCATTTCAATATATTCATCATCTTTTAAATTGGAACTTTCCCCGCCTTTGATCTGAAATGGATAGGTTGGTACGTCTTTACTTTTTATAAGACTTTCTACCAGGTCTATTTCGCTAGGCAAACCATTTACATGATTTTCACAAATGAAAAGTTCGTCTTTAAAATGATTGATCACAATAACATATTGGTACAAACGGTAACGTACAAGTGGCATATCATTGCTTTCCAGATTTTCGCCGGATGGTTTGGCGTTTGTGGCTAATGTTATAGAATCAAAGAATTGAACAGCATCGTACGTAGTATAGCCAAATAATCCCTGCGCTATATTAGCAGGCTTTGGTGCTTCAACAACTGCAAAGCGTTGCATGAATTCCCATAATAACCCGGGAACTTTTCTTATTTTATCAATCTTTATTTTTTCCGGCTGCTTTAATGGTAATTTAAATTCCACCTCTGAAATGTTGGTTATTTCTATCCCGGCAATAGCATTGATGCCAATAAAAGAAAAACTATTTTCCCCGGCGTGGAAATCTGTGCTTTCAAGTAAAATAGTATCCCTGAACCTGTCCCTCAGGCGCAGGTAAATGCCTACCGGAGTATGTACATCCGCAAGCATTTTAGTAAAGGTGGTTGATAACTCAATCTTCTTCATAGCTCAAAAATAAAAACCCCGGCTATAATGCCGGGGCGTGGTTATTTATATATACAAATACGCAATGCGGCACAATCAGGGGATTGCCTGCCACCAGCTATTGTATGTAATATTTATTTTCATTGATGGTACAAATATGCAACGTAATTTTTATTCAGACAAATTTTATTTATTTGCAACGTTGGCATACAATTTTCCATCTATTATTAAATTAAAATTTTGCAGCGACTATTACTTTTGAGCTTTATTTTATTTTCTTCCAATTGCTTCTCCCAGAAAATCGAGAGCATTTTTGTTAATTTATATACCGATAGTCTGAAAAAAGGAACTTATAATTATATAAATATCGATGGCAAAATGAGTGATGGCAAATATGTGCCGCTCGATACATCTGAATTGATCTTTTGGTCGAGCGATGGAAAATTTATTGGGAATTCTCTGTTTGTAGACAAGAATTTCAGTAAAGATAAAATTGACATCAGGGTGGTTACTAAACAAAACAAAGCCTTGAGCAAAGAATTCACCCTTTTTATAAAGCGTAAACCTGATGATGAGCGATTGTTAACAACTGAGGAGTTGCTAAATAAAATACCATCCCGTCAAAAAAGGTCAAAGAATAAAAAGTTGCTTTAAGGGATCCATTTAATTTGCCCGCACCTGATTTAATTATGCAAATTTCTTTGCATCCTCTAAAAATTTTGCAAGTCCGATATCAGTGAGCGGGTGTTTTAATAATCCAAGTATTGATTCAAGGGGTGATGTTACAACATCAGCGCCAGCTTCAGCACACTTGATTATATGCAGTGGAGAACGTATAGAAGCTGCTAATATCTCTGAGGTATATCCCTGCATATCAAAAATATGGGCGAGTTGTATAATAAGATCCATACCATCCCATCCACTGTCATCTATCCTGCCAATGAATGGTGAAATGTAAGCTGCGCCTGCTTTTGCAGCCAATATTGCCTGACCGGCAGAGAAGACCAAAGTGCAATTTGTTTTGATGCCATTATCCGTAAACCATTTTATGGCTTTTATGCCATCTTTTATCATGGGCACTTTTACAACAATATTTTTATGGATCGCAGCGAGTTTTTTTCCTTCTTCTACGATCTCATTAAAAGTGGTGGATATCACTTCAGCGCTTATATCACCGTTAACCATTTCGCAAATAGTTTTGTAATGGTTTATTACCGCGTCCTGGCCTTTTATCCCTTCTTTAGCCATAAGTGATGGGTTGGTTGTAACACCATCTAAAATGCCTAACTCATTTGCCTCTTTTATTTGTGCAAGATTTGCAGTGTCTATAAAAAATTTCATATGATTGAATTTATTGTTTGTGGAGGGCAAAAATACCGAATAAAAGGATAAGGCTGTTCTAAACGCCCTTGAGGTTAGGGCAAAAAAATGGCAAGTTACTTACATCGCACCGCTCAACCATTTACCCTTGCTATCTTCCGATCCTGGGGGAGTTCAACAGGAGCTGGTCGTATAAGACTTGCCGGTGCAAATATAATTAGAAATAATTAATATCTGTTCATACGTTATCAGTTAATCCGTTAAAACGTTTATTCGTGGAATTCGCATAATTCGTGTAATTCGCATAATTCGTGTAATTCGTGTCTTAAAAACTCAGTCCGGGGTTCTCTGATCGGGAATTAAAGTTAGCAACCCCTATCAATTCATCAGCCCTACCACCGAAAGAACGGTAATATACAAGAATGGTGTAAACGTTTTCTGTTTCGTAATAGTTTCCATCTACTTCGGAATGGCTTCCCGTAGTTGGGTCTACCGCCAGGTAAGTGTAATTATAATAACCCTGTTTGAGCAATAATTTTGTTTCATAGCTTCCTTTTTCCGGGTCGAAATGCAATTTTAAACTATCCGTATAATTGTTATCGGTGAGCTGGCCAAACAAGTACAGATCTTTATTCGGATACGCAGTTCCGTTAGGCGGAACAAAATTAAAATGCACCATTGCATAATCGCTTTGCCAGAATGGATTTACGCTTTGCGTTGTCTCCACTGTATACATGCCATTCAAGTCACGATAATACACATACCTTTCGCCGGACCTTTGTACATCAGGCCTTACAAAAATATCTGTCGAATTTTTCTTGTAATCAGCCGTCTTCACCCGATCTGACTGCAGGTGAAAATCCCGGAGATCAAGCCAGCGCCATTCTTTGCCGCCGGGAAAAACAATATTTTCGGTATTGTATTCAAGTGATGTTCCGCGGATAAATGTTGGAATAATATTTTTAATGGCATTATCCCACCGGTAATTTTGTAAGATCACCACCTTGATTTCCTGGTTGGCGTTAAAAGTGTTGAGCCCCTTTATATTTACATTGAATTGAATTTTTTGGTGGGTTCTGAAATATTCCGGTGCAAAGGGTTGAATTACTTTTGCAGCAACCACAGCTTTATTATTAAGCACCAGCAAACGCTTGGTAAAAACCAATTTAGAAGTGTCGCCATCAAGAAAAACTTTCAGCAAATAATTCCCTGAACGCGAAGGCAGGCAATCCTTGTCCGGTATCACAGCCTGGTAGTGTACATACCTGGTAAAAGCAATTGAAGAAAAACGATAATTGCTGATGCGTACCTGCGTAAATCCTTTAATGTAATCGAACTGGCTAAGGTTAACCGGTGACCAATCATTATTACAAAGCTGGAAGGTGTAGTAATAATATTTTACGTTGGCATCGAGGTCATCAAAATCCAGTTCGGCCTGGTCGTTACTGTTCAAATTTATTACTGGCATACTAAGCTGGTCACCAGAATTATAAAGCTTTACCGTTTTTATATTGGGGAAATAAATACTGTCTGCCTGTTGTGCACGCGTGGCAAAACCCATCAGGCAAAAAGACAGTCCCAGGCAAAATTTTGAAATCACTATCGGTATGTTATTCATTGAAATGGCTTAAAAAAAATTAGTTTTACAAGATACCAAATTTGTGCTGATTGAATGTTCCGGCCTTTATAGCAAAACGAATTGCCTTTAACCGGCAAAAAACTTTCTCTGCATTTATTATAGGCCTTGCAATTACTGCAACCATGATAAGTGTTGCGGTGATGATAGTTGCATTAAGCTTTGTTAATGGTTTCCAAAATGTTATAAGCAATAAAGTATTCAGTTTCTGGGGGCATATCCGGGTTCAGCAAAATGTAGTTACCCATGCCAATATTGCTGAAGAATATCCCATCACAAAAAATGATACGATAGAAAATTACTTAAGAGGTTTGCCAACCGTGAAAACAGTAGAACGGTATGCAACCAAATCCTCCATAATAAAATACAAAAATGAAATTGAAAGTGTATTGATGAAGGGCATAGATAAAAGTTTTGATTTTAGCAGGATGGACCAGTTTTTATCAAAAGGCCACTGGCTCTCGTTTTCCGACAGCGGGTACAGTAAAGACATAAATATTTCGGTATATACAGCCACACAATTGAAAGCATCAGTGAATGACAGTATTGATATTCTTTTTATACAAAGTGATGGAAGCCAACGGGCCAGGAGAATGAAAATTGCCGGGTTGTTTAAAACCGGTATTGATGAATACGATCAGCATTTTTGCATTGGCGACATCAATCTCATCCGCCGGCTTAATGACTGGAATGCAAATGAAATTGGAGGCTATGAAATTTTTTTAAAAGATTATAAAACCATTGATACGGTTAATAATTTTATTTATGCTTCTGATATACTGCCGGGGAGATGGTACAGTAAAACGATGAAAGAAATTTATCCCAATATTTTTGACTGGCTCAATCTTCAAAATACGATCAAGTGGATCCTGCTCTACATAATGATGATCGTTGCTGTTGTTAATCTCATCACGTGTTTTATTATACTGGTATTGGAAAGAACAAGAATGACTGGGATATTAAAGGCTATTGGAGCAACCAACAAGAGCATACAAAAAATATTTTTGTACAATACTACGTTTATTGCATTTACCGGGATCATTGCCGGCACCTTGTTGGGCCTGGCAATTTGTTTCATCCAGGAAAAAACAGGTTTCATTAAACTCGATGAAGAAGCATATTTTATGGATGTTGCTCATGCTGATGTAGTGTGGTGGCAGGTTGCCGGGATCGATCTTATCACTTTGGTGATTTGTTTTGTTATGCTGGCAGTACCCGCCGTGCTCGTGAATAAAGTAAAGCCGGTAAAAGCAATCCAGTTCAGATGAATACTACAGACTGAAAAAATTATGTATGGATATTCACACAACATGGCTTAAGATTATCCCGCAGGCCACGGCTGCATTTAAGGATTCAGCCTTCCCCCTTCCCGGTATGGTTATGCGACCCGCACTAGTTGCCAGCAATTTTTCCTTAATCCCTTTCGATTCATTCCCGATCAGGATGATGCCTTCGCGTATCTTCCCAAATTCATGAATATTTTTACCACCTAACGTGGCGGCATACATGCTAATTATATGGTTGCGCAAAAAATCATCGAGATTGGTATACAAAATATTCACCCTGCCCAGGCTGCCCATAGTAGCCTGGACAACTTTTGGATTATAACAATCAACACAGTCTTCACTGCAAATAATATTTTTTACGCCAAACCAGTCTGCGATCCGTATAATGGTTCCCAGGTTACCCGGATCCCGGATCTCATCGAGCATGATAGAAATTTGTTTTTCCGGGATAATATGGGTTTCGTTTTTTTCAAAAACAGCAAATACCTCACCCGGTGAACTTAGCAAAGATATTTTTTTCAATTGCGGGCCGGTAATTTCGATCACGCTGTCTAATGGGAATTTCTCTGTTAAACCCCTATTCTCACTTATCCATGTTCTGTTGGCACAGATTATTTTACACGCAAAATTTTCCGAAACCAGTAAGTCTGTTACCACTTTCGATCCTTCTGCAATAAAAGCATTTTCCTGTTGCCTGAATTTTTTATGGGCCAAACTTTGAATATATTTGACTATTGTTTTGCTCAACATGGGTTTTATAATTTATGATATTACCAATCTCAGATAAATATTTTGCCCGCGGTTATTTTATTTCATTACTCATTTTGCTGATAAGTTTTTCAGGATGTACTGTTATCCGTAAATATCAAAAAAATAAACCTTTTGTCTATAAAAATATCATCAATTTAAACATTGATAAAGTTACTTCGGATGAAAAAGTGATCATCCGCTCCCGCTTAAATACTCAACTGGATGATAGTGCTAAAGTAAGAACAAAGGATGTGGTATTTGTTTTACATTATGTTGACAGTCCCCCGGTTTTTGATACACTGGCAGCTAAAAGATCTGCCGAAAATATGCAGCTGTCAATGATCAACCTCGGGTATTATAATGCCATGGTGCATTACAAGTATGCGGCAGACAGTGTGAAAGACCAGGTACGTATCACAACAACATATGATGTTATAGCTGGCAAGCCTACCCTTATAGATACGTTTGCCTATCACCTGAGTAATCCAGACTTACAACAGCTGGCAATTTCCACGAAAGATAAATCGCCGCTGCAAAAAAATGCACCAGTTACAAAGGCCGCAGTTTCCGGGGAGTCGGACAGGCTCATCACGCTTTTTCGCAATAATGGATTTTATGGATTTACGTCGGATGATCTACGGGTAACCGGTGATACAAGTATCGAAGCCTTAACCACTGTATCGGATGATCCTTTTGAAACCGTTCGCCTTTTACAGGAAGCAAATGAAAGAAGGAATAAACCAACTATCAAACTGGCAATGCAACTGAATAATGCCGACACAACTGAATTCAAAAAATATTACATCAATAATATTTACATATTACCTGATTTTATACCCGGTGATAATTATACTGATCCCCGCCTTAAGCAGGCATTGACAAAAGATTATATTATCCGGTATCACAATAATTTATTCAGGCAAAATGTTATTTTAAGAAATATATTTTTAAAAAAAGGGGATTTGTACAAGGAAGATGATTATTACAAAACATTGAACAGTTTATATAAAGTGGGTGTTTGGGAAAGTCCTAATATAGATATCATACAAAGAAAGGACACTAATTTACTTGATATGATTGTTAAGCTTATTCCTGTAAAAAAATATGGCTTCGAAGGAAACATAGAGCTCAGCTATTCTGCAAACAGCAACACAACCAATAACATTTCTGCAACCAATGCCGGCAACCTGCTGGGTGTATCAGCGAATCTTTCCCTGCTAAACAGGAATGTGGGTAAGCAGGCCATTCAAATGACGAATTCGATCCGGGCAGGGGTTGAATTTAATACCAGCAGGAACAGCAACAATGGATCATTGATAAATTCTAATGAGTTAAGCTATACCAACAATGTTTTAATACCAAAATTTGTAACCCCTTTTAAAAGCATAAATAAGATCCGTTTGCTTACTCAGCAAACTTTTATAAATACAAATGTTTCGCAAATAAACCGGATCGATTTTTTTAACCAGCAAATATTCAATATCGGTTATGGCTATAACTGGACAAAAAAAATTAACCATAGCTGGACGTACCGGCCTCTGAATATAGATTACAGGCGGCTTTATAACCGCAGCGCCAGTTTTGATGCAACATTAGAACAATATCCTTTTTTAAGATATTCCTTTAATACTGCATTGGTAATGGGTTCCAGCCTTAGCTATGCATTAAATCATGTTAACCAGAAACATCCTTTACGGCAAAGCAGTTTAAAATTTAATTTAGAGGAATCGGGTCTATTATGGGGAAGATTAAAAAAGGTATTGAGTAAAGATCCACAGGATAATTTTTTGGGGAAATACCTGAAGGAGTTTGTAAAAACAGACGTTGAATATACATACACCATAAGCCATCCCAAGTCTGCTATTGTGCTGCATAGCTTTGCCGGTGTAGGCATTCCTTTATCGCGGACAGATACCACCCTGCCATTTTTTAAACAATATTTTGAAGGTGGCCCAAATAGTATGAGAGGATGGCCGGTGCGGGGGATTGGTGTTGGCGGGCAGCCACTTGCACCCTTCGATAGCCTGAGAAGATTCAATGACCGCACAGGTGATATACAACTTGAAGGAAATATAGAATATCGCTATAATATTGTTCCCTTGTTTTCCAATACTATCCAGCTTAAAGGTGCCTTATTTGTAGACGCCGGGAATATATGGAATTTTAAAAATACCAAAACGGATGGATCACGCGATAGTGCGCAATTTAGATTTGCAGATCTTTACAAACAACTTGGAGTATCTGCAGGCACAGGTTTCAGACTTGATTTCAGTTATTTTTTGATACGTTTTGATCTCGGCTTTCGTTTTAAAAGGCCTGATGTTGCGGCAAATAATGGCTGGCAATTTCCTGCCATAAATTTCAAGAATTTGTTTGGGAAAGGAACGGCGAATAAAAGATGGCGCTATGAAAATTTTAATTTTACGATCGGGATCAATTATCCTTTTTGATGCTGCTCATTTACAAACTCTTCAATGGTAAGAGCACTTTCCAAAGTATGATCACCTATCCTGGTGCGGCATAAGCTGCTAAGATACCCGCCACACCCCAAAGCATGCCCAAAGTCATTGGCCAAACTTCGTATATACGTTCCCGTTGTACATACCACTTTAAAAGCAACAACCGGCAGCTCGCTATAATTTACATGGAACTCTTTTATGGTTATTTTCCGGGGTTCCATTTTAACTTCAATTCCTTTTCGCGCGGCCAGGTATACCGGTTTTCCAGCCTGCTTTATGGCAGAATGTATGGGTGGCACCTGCATTATTTCCCCGGTAAACTGATAGGCTATTCTTTCCAGCAGATCCTGCGTTACAAAACCGTAGTCTTTCATATCCACGGGCTCACTTTCCAGGTCAAAAGTTGGCGTAACGGCGCCTAACGTTATGGTGCCGGTATATTCTTTTTCCTGCAACATATATTCATTTATTTTTTTCGTGAATTTACCTGTACATACTATCAAAAGCCCGGTGGCTAAAGGATCCAGGGTGCCCGCGTGACCAACTTTTTTTATTTTGATGATATTCCTGATCTTCCTTATTACATCAAAAGATGTCCAGTGAAGTGGCTTATCAATCAGTAATACCATTCCTTCTTCAAATGTATTTTCGTTTCCCAATTATTAATTATTAATTCCTAATTTCTAATTAAACAGCCTGCCGCACTTTAAGTTCCAGGTATTTATTTATGGTATCGATAGTAAGTTTTTGCGGAGAAGTTAGAATAGAAAGAATGCCATGTTTCATGAGTTCTTTAACGATTAACCGTTTTTCAAAGACAAATTTTTCGGCTATTGTTTTAATATAAACCTCTTCAATATTACCCGCTTTGGTATCCGTTAGTTTTTCAAGCTCTGTGTTCTCAAAGAAAATAACCAATAATAAATGATGGCTTGCAATTGATCTCAGGTAATCTATTTGCCTGTTTAACCCGGAAAGTGATTCAAAATTAGTAAAGAGTATTAAAAGGCTCCTGTGTTTTATCCGGTTGCGTATTTGCATATACAGCATTTCAAAATCACTTTCCATAAATTCTGATCGCTGGTTATAGAGAAGCTGTAAAATATTTTCTTTCTGGATCGGTTTTCTATCCGCTGCCAGTACAGACCCAATCTTATTTGAAAATGTTATCACGCCCACACGATCTTGTTTTTGCAGACAAACATTGCTTAAAACCAGGCAACTATTAATGGCATGATCCAGCAAGGTGAGGCCATTAAACGGCATTTTCATAAGCCGTCCTTTATCGATAATACAATAAACCTGCTGTGATTTCTCATCGGTAAAAGTGTTTATCATTAATCCCCCTTTTCTTGCGGATGCTTTCCAGTTCAGGGTCCTGATATCATCCCCGGGTACATATTCTTTGATCTGCTCAAATTCCATACTATGACCGATCTTACGCATTCTTTTGCTTCCTGATTCTGTTTGGATGGTTGCGCGGGAAAGCAATTCGTACTTTCTCAGTTGCATAAACGATGGATAAACAGGAACGCTTACCTCAGCCTCGCTGGCATATTTTCTTGCTAACAAACCCAATAAAGATTTCACCAGCAATATTATATTCCCAAATTGATATCCTCCTCTTGAAAGAGGTTTAAGAAAATAAACAATTTTATGCTGCTCCTTTGTTTTTAAACGCAACTTTCTACTCCAGTCGCGAATTTGGAATTGTTCCGGAAGTTCATCAATTATTTCTATTTCGATGGTGAACGGCGAATCATTTCGCACAATGATCTCAATTTTGTTATTATCACCATTGCTAAGTCTTTCTGCTATTATTCTTTTTGCAACAGGTTTGCGGCCAAAAAAAAATAAAAAGATATAATCAATAGCAACGAAAGTCAAAAAGATCCCAAATAAAACATTTGGCAAGATCCCTAAAACCGGTAAAAAAAAAGAAATGATAAAAATACAGATGCAGGCGCTAATAACCACGTAGAACCGGTTGGTTATGAACAGATCGCCAATGTATTTTTTTATAAACTTCATTTTATCTTACCTCGGCACTTCAATATTCTTAATAATATTTTCAATAAGTTCATCAGGAGTAATGCCTTCCATTTCTTTTTCAGGCGTTAGAATTATCCGGTGGCGCATCACGGGTGTTGCCATTTCAATAATATCTTCAGGCGTTACAAAATCGCGACCCTTGATTGCTGCATTGGCTTTTGATGCCCGCAAGATAGCTAGTGAGGCCCTGGGCGACGCACCCAGGTATAATGACGGGTTGTTCCTGGTTTCATTTACAATCCGCGCTATGAACTCAACGAGTTTGGGTTCGATAAGAATTGAACTGATTATTTCCCGGTATGCCGCTATATCCTTTGATGACAATATTTTTTTAACATCAGCAAGCATGGTCTTTTGCGTTTGTGCATGCTGTGTATTGAGTATACTGATCTCTTCCTGTAAGGAGGGATATTTTACATCTATCTTAAAAATAAAACGATCCAGCTGCGCCTCGGGCAAACGGTAGGTTCCCTCTTGTTCAATGGGATTTTGCGTAGCCAATACCAGGAATGGATAACTCATTACATGTGTGATGCCATCTATCGTTACCTGCCGCTCTTCCATAACTTCAAACAAGGCGGATTGGGTTTTGGCTGGTGCGCGGTTTATTTCATCTATCAATACAATGTTGCTGAAAATGGGCCCTTGCTTAAATTGAAATTCTGCCACCTTAGGATTAAAAACAGATGTTCCCAAAACATCACTGGGCATAAGATCCGGCGTAAATTGAATCCTGGAAAATTCAACATCTATTATCCTGGCAATGAGCTTGGCAGTAAGGGTTTTGGCAACACCTGGAACACCTTCAATAAGCATGTGGCCATCACACAACAGCCCGATCATTAAGAGGTCAACCATTTTATATTGTCCCACTATTACACGGCCTACCTCGCTCCTGATATCAGCAATTGCTTTACTAAGAGAAGTAAGATCAATTCGTTGTTCAAACGTATTTTCGTCCATTATAATTTTCTTTTATAAAATTTTTCGATCTGCTGGTTTAGTAAAAAAAGTTCATTGTCATCAATGTCTTCATTTTCCTGGATGCAGCGGATAGAAGTAAAAAGTTTCTGGACCACTTCTTTTTCCACACCACTTTTTCCAGATAACCGGCTGATAAAATCATCATTGATAGTGTTCGTCTTCAGGAAAAAATTATTCCTGATATATTCATAAAAATAGGTTATCATTTTTTCAGAAATATTTTTATTATTCCTTTTTTGCAGGTACAGCCGTCCTACGGTTTCTGCAAAAACCACGGTGGTATTGGTATTAGGCTTTACCTCCTCAATTATTTTTTGTTTGCGTTTTATATTGAATACAACAAATAAAATAATGGCTGCAATGGAAAGCCAGAAAGCCCATAATAATGGAGGGTGACGGCGAATGACATCCAATGATGAGAACGCATTTTTATCCGTGTCTTTTTGTCCATTCCCTTTTTTAGGAGTTACCAGTTTATTTTTATAATACTCATCCCAGTAAATATTTTGAGGATTATTTCTTAAAAATGATAAAACATTTTTCAAATAATTATAATTGGTATCCTTTAATAAAAAATAATTGCCAAATATGCGCGGGGCAGCATGCAGATATAATCTCCCCTTGCCAATAAAATTCACAATATAATTGGGCTGGCCGGTTTCATTATAACCTAACACCTTTGTTTTATCAGGATCAAATCCTGAAAATGAATTTAGAAAAGGATAGTAAAAATAATGATACGACTGTGTATCCGGCAACGATTCTGCAATAGTGCTGATTTGTGTTTCTTTCATCATTCCGCGCACCTCATAAATTATTTCACTGTCTCTTTCTGCACTGCAATCGATCTTATTAAGCAAGTCTTCATCTATATAATCGGCTGAAATAAAAAGATCATTACCTTCTTTTACAAAATCGATCAGGGCATCTGATTCGTTGCTGGTTACCCCGAGGTTTTTTGTTATTAATATGTACAGTGAGTGCCGCGTATCAATCGTGGTAAACTTTATATCATTCCACGCTTCATCAAATGGTTTGGAGTTCGTTTCGATAACTGAGCTGTCGAAAAATGTTTTAAATACATCAAACGCAACATAGGCGCCAAATGGTTTTTTATCTGTTTTCTGAAATGTTTCATTTAACGACGGGAATGTTGATGTTACAATTCTTTTGCAACCCGTTAAGAGAAAAGCAGCAATGATGATATAGTATGCGGTACGCTTCAAGAAAGGATCCTCGTGTTTTGTTGAAATGCAATAAAATTATTCCTGACATTATTATAGGTATCCGCATTGATCATAAATTTACCATACCAGGCATATTCATAAGAAAGGGTTAATGAAATAAAATCGTTCTGCCATCTATTGCTGCTGAATTCGTTCACGTAATCCTGGTTGGTTTTATCCGGGGAATATTCTATCACGCCTGCCAAAGAAAGTTTATGCAACGTAAGTAAATACCAGTACCGTATGGCAATGCCGAAATTTTTATTCAGTTCGGCTTCCTCTATAAGTCTTTTATAAGCAGATGGCTGATGCGTTTCAGCATCTATTTTTTCGGGCTCATTACTTTCCATCATAGGCTTTTTCTTAAAAAATCCGCCCGACAAAAATAATTTATACAAGATGAAGACAATAAAACCGATGGCTAGTATCCACAGGAAAACTTTGAGAATGGGACTGTTTAAAAATGTTGCTCCCGAACTAAAAGGAATGCTATTTTCATCAGCCTCATTCTTTTTTTTATACCCGTTTACATTATTAATACTAAAAGTATCAACTTTTAAATTTTTGGTTGCTCTCAATAAACTGTCGATATATTGCATATAGGCAAAATCCTTTAACCGCGTAAAGGCTTTAAGAGAATCATCTGTGTCTGTGAAGTGCTGCATTTGAATAACTGTATCAATTGATGATACGGTTGTATCGTTAAGATCTGAAGAAGATGAATCAGTTACCTCTTGCGCAATAGAAAATTGGCTGCAGTGCAGTAAAACGAGTATCCCAAAAAAGATAAGATGAATTCTATACTTCATTCCGCCTTATTATTTTTCCATGCTTTATTGCTATTCCCTGCCTGTGTAAGCGGATGGGATAAATTACAAAATACCATAGTATAAAAGCCAGTGATGTAGCAAGTATAAGTACTCCTGCCGGAACAGGCAGGCCAATATTTGTTGAATCTTTATCGAACGCGTTACTCATTAAGTGAGTAACATAACTTTCAAAAAAAGCAGCCACGATAAAAACCGGTACAAGCGATATACAAATTTTCATTGCATCTTTCGCGGCTCTCAAAAAAGATTGTTTTCGTGTATACGTACCGGGAAAAAGAAATCCTGTACCCAGTATAAAGCCGGCACAACTGGCTATAACGATAGCAGAAATTTCTAACGTGCCATGTATCCAAATCACTAAAACCGACTGCCAGCCCACTCCCTGTGAGAAAAAGATATATTGAAAACATCCCAGCATTAACCCGTTGCGCCACATTAAAAAAATAGTGCCAATACCAAAAAACACCCCGGAGATAACTGATTTAAACGCCACTCCTATGTTGTTATAGGCTATGTGAACGAACATGGAAAAAGGATTTGCATCTTTATATATTCCGAACGGATCTCCTTTTTGAATGCGCGAAATGGTAGCATCATAATAGCCGGGTTGCACCATATTATTAAAATAATCTGCCGCATAGTTGGGATCAGAGAGGCACGAAATAACCGCAACGAGAACAAAAGAAATGAACAACAAAAAAGTAAAAAGCAAAATGGTATGGTATCTTCTAAAAAGAAGTGGCAGCTCATATCTCCAGAACAAACTTATTCTTGAATATTTTTCTTTTTTATTCTGGTATATATTCTGATAAATCCCTGCAGCAATTCCGTTTATCCAGCGGGTTACTTTGCTTTTAGGATAAAAAGTTTTGGCATAAGAAAGATCATCGAGGAGGGTTACGAATCTGTCGGCCATCTCATCCGGATCATGTGTTTCAGCATGCTGGTAACGGTTCCATTTGTCTACATTTTTCTTTATGAACCTCGCCTCACGCATTGTATAAAAATAAGCAATTCCCAAAAGCTAACCTCCCGGCTAACAAAACCCTGCATGTTTTTCACAAATGATCAATATTAAATTTTAATTTGCCCCATGCTGCTTATACAAATTGCTACCCCTTTCAATATTGATCTTGAATTTGAGATAGCAGAATTTTATAAGCGCCTTACTGCCTACATCATAGATTTTACCCTGTTGCTGCTTTATTTTATCAGCATGAAATACCTGTACTATGGCGGTTTTAATAGAGTTAGTGATGAAGTTTTAAAAAGCCATGTTGGTATTGACATACTAACGATCTCATTTCCCATGCTTATGTATTCACTGGTTTGTGAAGTGCTTATGCACGGCCAAACTGTTGGGAAGAAAATAATGAAAATAAGGGTGATAAGCCTGGAAGGTGGTGAACCTACATTGGGACAATATTTGTTGCGATGGATTTTTAAAGCGTATGAATGGCCTTTTATGTTTGGCTATACTTTTTTTTCAAGAGAAAGTATTGTTGCTTATATTTTTATAACCGGCTTTTTAGGAATTTTAGTGGTGATAATAATTGCTGTTACCAAAAAAAACCAGCGGCTTGGAGATATAGCGGCAAATACGGTTGTGGTGAATACAAGTTCTGCGCTTACTGTTCATGATACCGTATTTATGGAAATTTCACAACAGGATTACCATGTAAAATTTCCCGAAGTATTGAAGCTTACTGACCGGGATATAAATACGGTCAAGAACGTTATTACACAGTTTCATAAAAGTCATAATGCAGATATGTGCAATCGTGTAGCCCGTAAAATTCAGGAGGTGTTGCGCATCAGTACTGATATGTACGCGATTGATTTTTTAGAGAAACTGCTTTCAGATTATAATTACCTGGTTACAAAAGAATAATTGTTAGTCTCTCATGATCGTTGATACAATTGCTACAATAAAAATAAGAAGGTATAAAGAGAGGGTAATAATGGTAACGATACCATAAAATTTAAACAGCGACTTTAAGTTTGAAAATGCCATATCCAGATTTTCCTGGTTCTTACTTTTTATGGCTTGCTGCATTTTTACGGAAAATTTATACAGAAAAAAACAAGGGAAGAATAAAATTATGGCCAACACTATATACAATACGGTTAAATAAATGGGGTTGATATTATATGTGGCATACGAACTGTAATTGGATAAAACAGAACCTATTAAAAAAGACATCACTACCATTAAGCCGCAAAAAATAAAGCCAACGATGGCTAAGAATTTACCCCATTTGGCTGCCGCTACAAGATAATTTTCGGTAGCGGGTGTAACCTGGAGATCGTTATTTAAAAGATCCTGATATGGGTCCATAGTAAAATTTTAAAAATGATAATCAATAAGCCCGTGCAAATAAAACCCGCTCCCTGCTTGGATTTCCTGTTAAAATACATTTTCCCTCTTCAGCGATATTATTAAGGGGTATACAGCGTATGGTGGCTTTCGTTTTTTCTTTGATCTTATTTTCCGTTTCCGGTGTTCCATCCCAGTGGGCCGAAATAAATCCGCCTTTACCATCTAATAATTTTTCAAATTCATCCCATGAATCAACCTTAGTTATATTCTCTTCCCGGAATTTTTTTGCTTTATTATAAATATTGCTTTGTATATCATTCAATAAAACAAAAATGGTATGCGCCAGTCCATCCAACGTAATAGTTATCTTTTCTTTTGTATCACGCCTGGCAACTTCAACAACATTTTTTTCAAGATCCCTGGCGCCAATTGCTATCCTTACAGGCACCCCTTTCATTTCGTATTCAGCAAACTTCCATCCCGGCCTTGAATTATCATTGTCATCATATTTTGCTGTAATTCCCAATGCTTTAAAGTCAGTTAACAACTGCCTGGCTTTTACATCAATGGCATTTTTTTGTTCATCACCTTTGTAAATTGGAATGATAACAACCTGTATGGGAGCGAGCTTCGGAGGCAACACTAACCCTTCATCATCACTGTGCGCCATTACCAGTGCACCAATTAACCGGGTACTTACACCCCAACTTGTAGCCCATACATAGTCAAGTTTATTTTGCTTGTCGGTGAATTGCACATCAAACGCTTTTGCAAAATTTTGTCCTAAAAAGTGAGACGTACCGGCCTGTAAAGCTTTGCCATCCTGCATCAGCGCTTCAATACTATAAGTATCTACGGCACCGGCAAAACGTTCATTAATGCTCTTTACCCCTTTTATCACCGGCATTGCCATCCACTCCTCTGCAAATTCTGCATAAGTATCCAGCATTTGAATGGTTTCATCTTCTGCTTCTTTTGACGTTGCATGCGCGGTATGACCTTCCTGCCATAAAAATTCTGCAGTGCGTAAAAAAAGTCTTGTACGCATTTCCCAACGCACCACGTTAGCCCATTGATTTATTAACAAAGGCAGATCCCGGTAAGATTGTATCCAGCTTTTATAAGTATGCCAGATAATGGTTTCAGATGTTGGGCGAACGATCAATTCTTCTTCAAGTTTTGCCTCAGGATCCACTACAATTCCCCCGCCATTAGGATCATTCATTAACCGGTAATGTGTAACCACGGCGCATTCTTTAGCAAACCCTTCCACATGCGCTGCTTCCCTGCTTAAAAAACTTTTTGGAATGAATAAAGGAAAGTAGGCATTTTGATGACCGGTTGCTTTAAACATTTTATCCAGCTGATCACGCATGTTTTCCCATAAAGCATATCCATAAGGTTTAATTACCATGCAGCCACGTACTGCACTGTAATCTGCAAGACCGCCTTTAATTATCAGGTCGTTATACCATTGCGAATAATCTTTTTCCCTGCTTGTAATTTCTTTACTCATATCTTATTTTTGTTTCCAGGCCTTCTTATCCTGAACCATTTTTTTAGGCCCGCAATACGTGTGAGTATCAGCAACTTTTTTTAAAAATGAAGTAGTTTTCAATGTTTGCAACACTGTTTCACTTTTATTTAACACACAACAATTCTTCTTAACGTATTATGGTAATTAAATTGTGTTATATAAATAGTACGTACGGCACAAAAGTAATAACTCTATTTTTAACTTCTTTAAACTAAAAGCCATGAATACTAAACATTTACTTCTTATTATTATCATCGCAGGTTTTAGCAGTTGCTCAACAGCCTATAAAATCGGGCAAACACCTGATGATGTTTATTTTTCCCCGGCCCCACAGGTAAATGATTATGTGACGACAAATAATGATGAAGATAAAAATGTATATAGCGGTTCAGACGAAGACAGGCAAATAAGAAGACATATACAGGACAGGAGAACGAGAATGTATGATGATTATGATTATGGATATTCTTATTCACCCTATAATTCTTATTCACCTTACATCTCGTATGCGCCTTATAACTCTTACGGTTACTATTCACACAATTATTCACCTTATTATTATTATTCTCCCTATGCGGGCTATTATCCATACGGGAATATTTATATCAATCCCAAAACGGGCAATGGCATAACTTACAAGCCACGCACATTTAATTTGGGTGCCTATCAGCCTGCCAGTAAATCAGGTTATTCAAATACACCCGGAAGAACATTCAGCACTAAATCAGGCAATACAACTTCAGGCGTTAGCAACTTTATCAGGAAAGTTTTTTCAGGATCTTCAGATAATAATAAAAATTATAGCAACGATAATTCCGGTTCAACCAGGATTTTTAATGCACCAAAAACCAACAGCAGCAGTTCTACTTCCAGTTCAAACAGCAGCACTCATAGTAGCAATGCGCCGGTAAGAACGTTTAATAAGTAATTTTTTTCCAGGCAGGTTGACTATGATCAGTTGCCTGGAAATTTTTTACTCCACATTAATTATTCCTATAAATTTTCATAAAATGAAAACAATAATTTTCATAACAATATTCGTGTTTGCAGTAAGCATCACTTACGCACAGGAACCAGCGGATGCGCTTCGGTATTCCTGGTTAACACAAAGCGGAACTGCACGCAACCAGGCTATTGGCGGGGCCAGCGGCTCATTAGGTGGTGAATTTTCAACCTTGTTTACTAACCCTGCCGGGCTTGGATTTTATAAAACGAATGAACTGGTACTTACCCCCGGTTACAATATTCAAAAAACCAACAGCACGTATAAAAGTGGATTATTCAAAACATCGAATAATGATTTTAATTTTGGGGCCAGTGGCTTTTTGTTCTCCCTGCCTTATGATAAAAAAAGCAAATTCAGAAATTACACTTTTGCTATTGGCGTAAACCGTGCAGCCGATTTCAACAGCCATATTTATTACAAAGGCACTAATAACCAAAGTTCCTATTCAGAAAAATACCTGGAAGAACTGGTGAACAATAATGTTTCAGATCCCAATAAAGCGGCAACAGATTTTGCCTTTGGCTCCAGTCTTGCATTCAACACTTATCTGATAGACACTACAACAGTGAATGGAAACTTCGGTTATAAAACCCGCGCCAACGCTGCCACGGGGCTTATCCAGGAAAACACGGTCAATAGCTCAGGAGGCATCACGGATATAGCTTTAGGAGGTGCCGTTAATTTAAAAGATAAATTATTTTTCGGGGGCACGATAACCGTTCCTATTGTAAATTATAACCGCGACAGCCATTACAAAGAAACGGATGCAAGTGCCGACCCTACAAACAATTTTAATTTTTTTGAAGTAAATGAAACGCTGCAAACGAAAGGTGTTGGCGTGAATGTAAAAGCAGGACTGATCTATAAACCTGTTGAATATGTGCGGCTGGGTATTGCCATACACTCGCCTACTTTTTACCAGTTAACAGATGATTACACTGCTGAGGTTTTAACCGATCTTGAAGGATACGCAGGAACTGGTGTAAAAAAACAAACATCCGGCGATCTTAATGATAACGCCCCCGGAGAAATAAAATACAATCTCATAACACCCTGGAGAGTGATAGCCAGCGCCTCCTACGTTTTCAGGGAAGTGGAAAATGTAAAACGCCAGAGGGCATTTATTACGGCTGACCTTGAATATGTAAATTATAAATCAGCCAGTTTTAAAGATGCGAATAATGATATAACCACCAAAAATTATTTCTCCGGCCTCAACAATGCCATTGACCTGCAATATAAAAGTGCGCTAAATTTCAGGATCGGGGGAGAATTAAAATTCAATACGATCATGTTCAGGCTGGGAGGCGCATACTATGGCAACCCTTACCAGGCAGACAAGGCAGATCGCGTGAAACTCTCCGGTGGCCTGGGTTACAGGGATAAAGGTGTTTTCGTTGATCTCACCTATGTGTATGCCATGAATAATGATGTGAACTACCCTTACCGTTTACAGGATAAAACAAATGATCCGGCAACTGTAAAAAATAATGTTGGAAATATTGTTGCAACAGTTGGCTTCAAATTTTAAAAAAGAGATGCACAGGAATTAGATACTGTGCATCTTTTTTTCAATAAAACCGAGCATTTCATTTTTATCAGCCGGGTTAAACCAGCTGATCTCAGGATCTTTTTTAAACCAGGTAATCTGCCGTTTAGCGTAATGACGCGTATTGGTCTTAATTGCTTCAATGGCTTTCTGTAAAGAAATTCTTCCCTCCAGGTGATCGAATAATTCTTTATAGCCCACCGTTTGCAATGCATTTAGATCCCGGTATGGCAATAAATTATTTACTTCTGCAAGCAAGTCCTTATCCATCATCTCATCCACTCTATTATTGATAGCGAGGTATATCTTATCCCTTGGTATTTCCATACCCAACTTAATAATTTTGAAATACCTTTGCTGCAAAGGTTTTGCGCAGGGGTTATTTTTTGATTGAAATTCTAAGATCGATCTGCCGGTTGAGTATTTTACTTCCAGGGCCCGCACCATTCTTTGTGGATTTTGAATTTCCCCTTTCAAAAAAAATAAGGGATCATTTTTTTCTATCTCACTTTGCAGCCATTCAATTCCATTATCCATAAAACGCTGCGATATTCGTTCTCTTAATTTTAAATCAGTTACCGGAACTTCATCCAAACTTTCGCAAAAGGCTTTTATATATAAACCTGTGCCCCCCACCATTATAGCAACATCATTATTTTTAAAAATACTGGCTGCCGATTCCAGGGCATAATTTTCAAATACCTTTGCATTTACTTCCTGCAAAATTGAATGGGAGTTGATAAAATAATGATGAATTTCATTAAGGTACAGGGGTGAAGGTTTAGCCACGCCGGCATTTAATTCGGTATAACACTGACGGCTATCCGCAGATATGATTTGAGTATTAAAATTACGGGCAAGTTCTATTGCTGCGTGCGTTTTCCCGGTTGCTGTAGGGCCTGCTATAATGATGCAGATCTTATTCATAATTTGCGGGCTTATAGAGAGCCTGCTATTTACAGTTGATGATTGGAGAAATCAACACTTAGAAAATGAATTTAAATCTCTTCCGCGCCTGTTTCTTCTGTATTTTCTTCTTCTGCAGCTTCTGCATCATCTCCGCCTTCCTCGCCTTCTTCGCTGAAACCCTGCATTAATGCTTCGCTGTTGAGGTCATATTTTTCTTCTATTTCAGCAAGCTTTTCGCTTATCAAACCTTTTGTTCCATATTGGCTGGGTGCAATTCCTTCTGAACGCAGGCACGATGGATAAGGCACTTTTGCTGTCTCCTCTTTATTTACATTAATAAGCTCTACCATAAATGTCCAGTTCTTATTAAAGTCGTACACATAAACGAATTTCTGGTTGGGATCGCGGATCTCGCTTCCAACAGTAGTTTCATTCATTAGCAATGGCGCTGCCTTATATTCTTTTTCATATTTTTCCAGGGTGATCTCTCTCCCCCGCTGCCATTTATCGTTGCTGCGATAAAAAGTCGCCTTGTGTTTGCTGTCGAATTCATAGCATTTTAAAATGGCATGGTGCAGATCAAAAAAATGCTGGGTGTGCTTTATTACAAGGTCCCTGTAAATACTGTCATCGTCTTCCCAATATATCCTGAATTTTAAAATAGCCATAACACAAAATTAAGAAACATGTACCAAGTAACAAGAATTAGGGGCTTGCAGAATAATGGACGGGATTAAATTTTATTTTCAAATTTAATTTTTCATCTTAGCATTCTTAATTCCCATTTCCGCAGCTTTCTCCAGCATATATTTATACGCCTCTTTATAATCGTTGCCAATAACGCCATCCAGTATCGCTTCCCGGATGACGGTTTTAAGATCCCCCACCTTCTTGCAGGGAGCAAGATCAAATTCTTTCATTATTATTTCACCGCTAATCGGTGGTTGCCAGTTGCGCAGTTGATCTTTTTGTTCAACTTCTTCAAGCCGGGTTACAACCATTTCAAAATTTTCCAGGTAACGTTTTACTTTTATCTTGTTTTTCGAGGTAATATCCGCCCTGCAAAGCATCATTAAACCATCAATATCATCTCCCGCATCAAATAATAATCTTCGTATAGCCGAGTCCGTTATGTTTTCCTTTGTCAGGCTTATCGGGCGCAAATGCAATTCCACCAGTTTCTGAACGAATTTCATTTTTTCATTAAGGGGAAGCTTAAGCTGGCTGAACACTTTAGGAACCATCCTTGCGCCAACAACTTCGTGTCCGTGGAACGTCCAGCCATGGCCGTCTTCAAATTTCTTTGTACCCGGTTTGGCAATATCGTGTAAAACGGCCGCCCACCTTAGCCACAGGTCATTTGTATTTTCCGAAATATTATCCACTACCTGCAACGTGTGATAAAAATTATCCTTATGTCCTTTACCATCTATGTATTCAGCGCCTGCAAGCGCAACCATTTGCGGGAATATGATCTTCAATAACCCGCTTTTGTACAATAGGTCAAACCCAACAGAAGGTTTTTTAGTAAGAAGGATTTTATTCAATTCATCCGTTATGCGTTCACTGCTTACTATCTTTATCCGGTCAGCATTTTTACCAATGGCTTTAAATGTTTTTTCATCTATAGTAAAATCGAGCTGGGCCGCAAACCGCACAGCCCGCATCATGCGCAATGGATCGTCGCTAAATGTTTGATCTGGTAAAAGCGGGGTTTGTATTATTTTATTTTCCAGGTCTGTAATACCATTGAACGGATCAATCAACTCACCATAGTTTTCCTTATTTAAACTTATGGCAAGCGCATTAATAGTAAAGTCGCGCCGCTTCTGATCGTCTTCCAAACTTCCCTTTTCCACATCTGGTTTACGGCTGTCGTAACTATAGCTTTCTTTTCTTGCACCTACAAATTCTATTTCAAAAGGGATTGAATCTGTTGTAAAAGGAGCAGAATATACCTTGATCTGGGCCGTACCAAAATTTTTAAAATAATGAACCTCCGGTGCGGGCTTAAATTTCTCCGCTACTTTTTGAGCCAGTAAAATACCATCGCCCAGGCAAACAATATCCATGTCTTTTGTTTCTCTTCCTAAAATTTTATCTCTAACAAATCCGCCGATCAAAAAGCATGACAGCTGCAATTCCTTTGCAGCCTCACCTATCTTTCCGAGCATCATCATCTCTTTATCATTGCATTTGATGTACATATTGCAAAAGTAAATCAAGTTGCCTTTATTGTTTCATTATGAAAAAGGATGGCGCTGATCCAGAATAAAAAACTTTATATCTTACTATTAACCTTTTTTGAAACCTGTTGGCACTAATCTTGACCATTACTGTATTCCTTCAAAACTTCGTTCCTTTGAACTGGTTTTGACAGATTGTCTAAAGAAAAATAAATTATGGATTTTACAAAATATTTTGGCACCCCGGAAGAAGAAATGGAATTTATGCCCATCATACCTTTGAACGAAGATGGCAATGAAAACACTGATGAACAGGACATTCCAACAGAACTACCCCTGCTTCCGCTGCGAAATACCGTTTTGTTTCCTGGTGTGGTTTTGCCGATTACGGTTGGCAGGGATAAAAGTATTAAAGCTGTAACCGATGCATATAAGTCTGACAAATTGATTGGTGTGGTGTCGCAAAAAGACAGTT
>JACDBU010000144.1 GCA_013694745.1 Chitinophagaceae bacterium | reverse complement strand
CACAAAAAGAAAGCGCAATACCGCTGAGGCCTGCTCTCCCCGTACGACCAATACGGTGAACATATGTTTCGGCAACATTCGGTAATTCAAAATTTATTACATGACTCAGATTGTCAACATCAATACCCCGTGCTGCGATATCGGTAGCAACCAAAACCCTGATGTGGCCATTTTTAAAATCAGTCAGTGCTTTTTGCCTGGCCACCTGTGATTTATTTCCGTGGATAGCGTCTGCTTTGATGTTTGCCCTGTATAATTCTTTGGCAATTTTATCAGCACCGTGTTTTGTTCTTGCAAAAACGAGGGCGCTTTTTACATCCGAATTTTTTAGAAGATGGATCAGCAATGCCCGCTTATCATTTTTCTCCACAAAATAAACTGCCTGTTCCACTTTTTCAGCCGTTGAAGAAACAGGTGTTACCTCAACCCTTACCGGTTTGGTTAAAATACTGCTTGATAATTTTGAAATTTCTGCAGGCATAGTTGCAGAGAAAAATAATGTTTGTCTTTTTGCAGGCAGCTTGGCAATTATTCGTTTCACATCATGAATGAAACCCATATCCAGCATACGGTCGGCTTCATCAAGTACAAAAATTTGAATGTGCTGCAAATTAATAAATCGCTGTTCAATAAGATCCAGCAACCTGCCGGGCGTAGCAATGAGGATATCAACTCCTTTTCTTAAGGCATTGGTTTGATGAAATTGTGATACACCGCCAAAAACCACCAAATGTTTTAAGCCGGTATGTTTACCATAAGCGGCAAAACTTTCATCGATCTGTATCGCAAGTTCACGGGTAGGCGTTAATATCAAAGCTTTGATGTTCCAGCTTCCTTTTTCTTCATGTTTTTGAAGATATAGATTTTGTAAAATTGGAATAGCAAATGCGGCAGTTTTACCGGTACCTGTTTGTGCACAGCCCAATAAGTCTCTGCCTTCCAGTACTACCGGGATCCCTCTTTCCTGTATTGGTGTAGGGATGGTGTAATTTTCTGTTTTGAGCGCTTTTAAAATGGGCTCAATGAGTTTTAAATTTTCAAATGACAAAATAAAATATTTAATGTAAATAAATTAACCGGTAAGCGTTTGCGCAACACCGGTAGTTAAAATTTATATGCTCAACAACCTAAGACCTGATGAGCTTACACTAAAGAGAAGATTATCTAGTCTGCTAAGAGGGAGAATATGAAGCACAAAGATAACATTATATTTGATAAGTGTTGCTAAACTATTAATTAGCATATTTATACGACTGTTACTGTACCCTGTTTTATTTTTATTTTACATCCATGCGAAAGTTAGAAGATACATACCGCCATAAAGGTTTACGAAAAAAACTGATCGATACCATAAGAGAAAAAGGGATCAGTGAAGAAAATGTGCTCGATGCCATAATGAATATTCCGCGTCATTTTTTTTTGGATACAGCGCTTGATAATATCGCTTACGAAGACAAAGCCTTTCCAATAGCGGAAGGACAAACGATATCACAGCCCTACACTGTCGCCTACCAAACCCAGTTATTACAGGTACACCAATATGAAAAAATATTAGAGATCGGTACCGGAAGCGCTTACCAGTCCTGTGTGCTGGCCGAACTGGGTGCACAGGTTTTTACAATTGAGCGGCAGAAAAAATTATATGAGCACACTAAAAATTTCGGGTACATAAAAAAATATAACAGCATTAAATATTTTTATGGTGATGGGTTTGAGGGCTTACCTACTTATGCGCCATTCGATAAAATACTGATCACTGCAGCGGCACCTGTTGTGCCTCCAATACTCCTGGCGCAACTAAAACCTGGTGGTATGATGGTATTACCGCTTGATGCAGGGGATAAGCAGCGGATGCTGCGTATCACAAAAAATGAAGATGGAAGTTTTAACGAAGAAGCTTTTACTAATTTTTCTTTTGTGCCAATGTTGAAGGGGAAGAATTGAGAGTCACTAATTACACGAATTAGGAAGCACGAATTACACGAATTGAGGGGCACGAATTACACGAATTAAGAAATTAGATCATCCATAGCTGAGGCTGCTTTCTTAGCAATATTTCCCCAGTAAAAATGATCAAAATAAATTGAGGGAACTTCGGGGATGGAACTTGCTGCTTTTATCATTAACGCCGCAAATTGTTCAGCGTTATCGGCCAGAAATAATTTGCCATTGCAAATTTTTTCATCAACCCCCGTTGCACCATTAGTTGCAGACACGGCATTAAGGTTGTATCCCAGTGCTTCAACAAGTTTTGTTTTAATTCCGCCCCCTTCAAAAACGGGATTAATAAATACATCTGCCCCCTTAAAATATTCAGAGATATCATCTACAAAGCCGGCATAAATAATATTTTTATCTGCATAGCTGCGAAGTTCGTTGAAGGCCTGGGGAAGATCTTTTCCACAGATAATTATTTTGTAATCAAAATCATTTTGCAACAATAATGGGTTTAATTTATCGCATATAAACCTTACCGCATCATAATTTGGCGGGTAGCTTAATGTGCCATTGAATAAAAAGATGCTTGTTTTCCCCGGAAAATTATACCTGGTTTGCAGGTTTTTTTTTGCTTCTTCTTTCTCCCCTGCTCCTGGCATGTGATCCCATTCAATTCCATAAGTAATTACAATACATTTGGCAGGCGCCAGGCCAAAGTTGCTTAGCATGTACTGCCTGTCGTGCTCCGTGATGCAGAATGTTAGATCAGCCTTACGGTGCACATACTTTTCATACTGCCACAAAATTTTCCACCACCATTTATTAAGACTTTTGAAACGCAGTGATTCAATATTATGTGAATGAACTATTAGCTTTATTTTACAAAAAATTTGCAGCAGCCGGCCAAGCCAGCCATAATAAGGATGTTCAATTAGTAGGTGGGTTATATTATTTTGCTTTATGATCTTTTGTAAAGTAAAAAAATAAAAGATGTTTATATACCGGAATTTTGAATTGGAGAGGATATTGAGCAGCTTGTAATTTTTGGCAAAACCGGGGTCATTATTTTTAGTGGTAACACAAATAACCTGGTGGTATGGAGAAAAAAATTGGTTAAAAAGCGCTATCCCTTTTTGCCCACCCAGTTTGGGCGGAAATATTTTATAAGAAACCAGGCTCAACACTTTTGCCATGCTAACATATATTTGTAACGACAAATTAATATTATTTTGCTGATAGTACTGAAACTGCTTACTCCATCAATATGAAAATTGTTTTATTTTTTGCCCGGGTCACATTTATTTGCAATATTTCTTTTTTGCTTTTTGTCTACTTCCGTTGGCTCGAACTTAGCAAACACCCAAAACATTATTCTGACAGGATAATCGCCGTACCCCTCTTCAAGGATATGGTGATCACCTTGGGTTTTACAGCCATTGTAATTAATTTTATAATGAACATCGTTTGCCTTTCTTTTATGGTTGCAGGATACCGGGCCCCGAAAAAAGAATGGATCGTAATAGTAAATTTTGCATTTCTCATTTTACAGGCATATTATTTTTTCTTTTATTAATCTTATAAAATGATCCATAATATTCTCAAAGACAAGGCAACCAAATTATTTATCTTCTTCTCGGCTTTTTTTGTAGCCAATGCCCTCATTGCTGAATGTATCGGTGGCAAAATATTTTCTCTCGAAAAAGTTTTTGGATTTCATCCCTTGCATTTTACTTTATTTGGGCAAAAAGATCTTGCTTTTAATTTAACCTGCGGTGTTTTGCTATGGCCACTGGAGTTTGTGATGACCGATATTGTAAATGAATATTATGGACCCAAAGCCGTGCGACGGATTTCCTATACGGCCGTGGCTTTGATCGCTTACGCATTCCTGATGTTTTATCTCGCCATTCAAATACCACCGGCAGATTTTTGGATAAAAAGTGGTGTATCCAGCGGTATACCTGATATGCCAACTGCCTTTAATAATATCTTCGGACAAGGAATGTGGATCATACTTGGCAGCCTTGTTGCCTTTTTAGTTAGCCAGGTTGTTGACGTAACGGTATTTCATAAAATTAAAAAGATAACCGGCGAAAAGAAGGTGTGGTTAAGAGCTACAGGCTCTACGGTAATCTCCCAGCTTGTAGATAGTTTCATTGTTTTGTTCATAGCCTTTAAATTAGGAAAGAACTGGAGCTGGCAACTGGTGCTGGCAATTTGCCTGGTAAATTATGTTTATAAATTTACAATGGCCGTGATCTTAACCCCGGTGATTTATTTTGTGGAACACCGGATAGAAAAATATGTTGGCCATGAAACAGCAATGAAAATGAAAGCTTCAGCAATGGGTAAAAATGATGATGCCTTCAACAATATCCCAACAGCAGGTTAGCAACATATTTGTCAATGGGCAGGGTTACACACTCCGCGGAAAACAAATTCAGGTTTATAAACCGGAAGGTTTCGATCTCGTTTTTTTCTTTATAAATTTTTAACTGCCCTTCATCAAAATCAAATTCTTTTATTCTTAAGGGAACAGTTATTGGTTCCAGTGCTTTGGCATAATAATAAATTGAAATGATCTGGTGCGCAGGGTTAAATGCGCTTTGCTGGTAAAAATCTGTTGTATAAATATGTGCTTCAACGGCTACATTCAAATTCATTTCTTCCTTAAATTCTCTTTTAAGACAATCTCTTGTTCCCTCGCCTTGTTCTAAACCACCACCGGGAAACTTGGTATAATATTTACCGCGGATAAATTCATCGCTTACAAGTATTTGTTTTTGTTCATTTATTAATATACCGTACACGCGTAAGTTAAACATTACAACATTTTATTTGCTTATTTAATTTCCGGTTTCTTCTTTAGAGATGCTAATTAATTGGAATTGGTTAATCCTCTACCAGCAAATTAAGCTCACCTTTAAAAACAAGATTGGCTGGGCCGTCGAGCCAAATGTCCCGGAAATTATTTTCATCCACCTTTTCAAATTCAACACTAAGGTTGCCTCCCGGGGTTTTAACTTCCACCCTGTTAAATCCATTATCATTATGTGCCGCAATTATAGCGGAAGCGGTAACACCCGTTCCACAACTGAGTGTTTCATCTTCAACACCGCGTTCGTAAGTTCTAACATATATCATGTCTTCTTCCAGGGCTTCAACAAAATTTACATTGATCCCTTCTTTTTCAAAATTTTTACTAAAGCGTATTGCATGACCCGCTGTTTTCACATCGGTTTTCATAATGTCATTTGTATATTTTACATAATGTGGCGAGCCCGTGTCAAGAATAAAGTGATTTGAATGTACATCTACTACTTTCACATCCCGCATTTTTAATTTTACAAATCCATTCAGATCTATTTCTGCTTCATGCTCGCCGTCTGCTGCTTTAAAGCGGTATTTTGCTTTGTGAATGCCTATACTTTCGGCGAATTTTGCCATACATCTTCCGCCGTTCCCGCACATGCTTCCTTCAAGGCCATCAGCATTATAATATGTCATTTCAAAATCGTAACCGTCAGTGTTACTCAGCAGCAACACACCATCCGCGCCAATTCCAAAACGCCTGTTACAAAGAAAATTGATCTGCTTCTTTGTTAGCCCGCTGTATAATTGAGTGCGATTATCCATTATAATAAAATCATTCCCTGTTCCCTGGTATTTTTGAAATTTGATTTGCATGTTTTTTTATTTTCCTGTTAAATTATTTTGTATAAATGATAAAATTCATGGCAGGGCAGAAAATATTTGCAATGTTTTTTGGATCAGTTTCTCCACTGCCGCATTCCCATCACTGCTAAATTTTTTGTGTATACGGTTTGCAACAATGGCACTTAAGGAAAGGCAATGATGGTTTAACGCCTTTCCCAGGCCGTATATCCCGGCAGTTTCCATTTCAAAATTAGTGATCCTGTATTGCCCGAATTTAAATTCAGTAAGCCGGTTTATTAAATTTGGATTAGTTACACCAAGTCGCAACACCCTTCCCTGCGGTCCATAAAAGCCCGGGCAGGTCACGGTGATACCATGATGAAATCCTTCTACAAAATGTTTAATGAGCGACATCCCGGCACCGCAAATGTAGGGATGCGAAAAACGGCTGTGTAACTGTGTTTGTGTTACAAAGGAATGCAACAGCTGTTTTTCTTCCTCATTATTTTCATGCACATAAAAGTTCATTAAATTATCAATCCCAAGCCCGTGCGTACTAGCCACATAACTATCCACGGGTATGTCATTTTGCAATGCACCGGAGGTGCCTATCCTGATAATATTAAGTTGTGTAAGATTTTCTTTTATTTGCCTTGTTGTAAAATCAATATTCACCAATGCATCCAGTTCATTTAAAACGATGTCAATATTATCTGTTCCAATACCTGTGCTGATAACTGAAATTCTTTTTTTACCCAGTAAGCCGGTATGGGTAACAAATTCGCGATGTTGCATTTTGAATTCGATCTTATCAAAATATTTGCTTACTTCTTTTACCCTGTCGGGATCACCAACTGTAATAACGTTGTTTGCAATTTCCCCCGGCCTTGCACTAAGATGATAAATTGCGCCGCGATCATTAATAATAAGTTCCGATGCTGCAATAGCCTTCATAATTTATTGTTTGATTTAAGAATGCTCTGTGATATTAATCAATTGTTGTTCCATAATATTAAAATGAGCGTTTATAAAATTCGTGCAATTCGGATTAATTCGTGTATTTAATATTTCTTATTTAATTTCGCCGTCATAATTCGTGTATACATTCTTACAAATGGTCCTGTGGCCGAGTGGCTAGGCAGAGCTCTGCAAAAGCTTCTACATCGGTTCGAATCCGGTCAGGACCTCCACATCAGACCCTGAATGTTCAACCTTCAGGGTCTTTAATTTATAATGGATGAAATATAGTAAAGTGATAGGCATTGCAGCCTGCGTGCTTTTGATCGTGGCCTGTTTTTTACCCTGGACCTACCATGCGGATATCAATAAAACATTCACGGGTTTTTTTTCTGAACAGAATATGTATGGCAAACCAGGAAAATTTTTAGTCTTCTTTGCGGTTGTTTCAATACTACTGATCTTGCTGTCTAAAATTTGGGCAAAGCGGGTGCATTTATTTTTATCGGCCTTGTCTGTTGGCTATGCAATAAAAACGTATATCCTTTTTACATCCTGTTACAATGCGTATTGTCCTGATAAAAAAGCGGGCGTTTATTTGATGCTGTTATCCAGTATTATTATTCTGGTGGTTTCAATTTTCCCTGATATGAAATCAAACTTTGAAAATAGTAAAGTGCCACAAAGACACTGAAGCACTAAGTTGCACATAGAAAAAAAGTTAATGCCACAAAGACGCTAAGGCGCTAAGTTACACAAAGAAAAAAAGCTAATGCCACAAAGACACTAAGGCACAAAGTTGCACTAAGAAAAAAAATGCAATGTTGCTTTGTAAAATTCTTTTTATACCACTTGCTACTTGCCACTTGCCACTTGTAATTATTAATTGCCAATTGCTAATTACTAATTACTAATTGTTAATTGACACTCGCTACTCGTGACTACTTGCTACTCGCTGCCCAACTATCTCTCAATCCAACCGTTCTGTTGAAGACAAGCTTCCCCGGTTTGGAATCTTTATCTAAATAAAAATATCCTTTGCGGATAAACTGGTACGAAGTATTGGGAAGTGCATCTTTTAAAGAAGGTTCAATGTATGCTGTGATAATTTGCAGCGAATCTGGATTAATATAAGTTTTAAAATCGCCTTCTTCGCTGGAGGGATCTTCTACTTTAAAAAGCCTGTCGTACAAACGCAGCTCTGCTGTTTCAGCATGCGGAACGCTCACCCAGTGAATGGTGCCTTTTACCTTGATGCCTGAAGAGTCATGCCCACTATGGCTTTCAGGAATATAGGTACAGTGAAGTTCAGTTACATTTCCTGCAGCATCTTTTATTACTTCATCGCATTTTATAATATAAGCACCTTTCAAACGCACCATCCCCCCGGGAAATAATCTAAAATATTTCTTCGGCGGATTTTCCATAAAATCTTCTCTTTCTATATATAATTCATTGCTAAATGGAACACCCCGCGTTTGTATTTTGTTGTTTGTAGTTTGTAATGTATCATTCTCAACATTATCTTCTATCTCAAGTATTTCCCCATTCTTCTTATTCGTATAATTCGTGTTTTCCCCATTCGTATAATTCGCTTTATTCGTGTAATTCGTGTCTTTGTAATTCGTGATAACAATTTTCAACGGATTAAGTACCACCATTCTTCTCACAGCAATTTTATTGAGGTGTTCTCTTACACAAAATTCCAGCAGACTAATATCTGCAACATTTTCTCTTTTGGCGATGCCAACCCTTTCGCAGAAATCCCTGATCGCTTCTGCAGTGTAGCCTCTTCTGCGATAAGCGCTTATGGTTGGCATGCGCGGATCATCCCAGCCCGACACAAATTTTTCATTCACTAACTGTAACAACTTACGCTTACTCATAACAGTAAAACTCAAATTGCGCCGTGCAAATTCATATTGCTTTGAAGGAAATATTTCAAGCTTTTCTATATACCAATTGTATAACTCACGGTGCGGAATAAATTCCAGTGTACAAATACTGTGGGTGATGTTTTCAATAGAATCACTTTGGCCGTGTGCAAAATCATAGAGGGGATAAATGCACCATTTATCGCCGGTGCGGTGGTGATGCGCATGCTTGATCCGGTACATTATAGGATCACGCATCAGCATGTTCACGTGGGTCATATCGATCTTAGCCCTCAGCACTCTTTCGCCATCTTTATATTTCCCTGCTTTCATTTCTTCAAAAAGGCGAAGGTTTTCTTCAACAGTGCGTTTGCGAAATTCATTATCAACACCTGGTTCGGTGGGAGTTCCTTTTTCCTTTGCCATCACATCGCTGCTGCTATCATCAACATATGCCAGGCCTTTGCTGATCAATTTAACAGCGTATCCATACAGGGTATCAAAATAATCCGAAGCATATAATTCATTCTTCCACTCAAACCCAAGCCAGCGCACATCATCTTTTATACTTTCAACATATTCGGTTTCTTCTGTGGTTGGGTTTGTGTCATCAAAACGAAGGTTTGTATAGCCGCCATATTTTTTGGTGAGTCCGAAGTTGAGACAAATAGCTGTAGCATGCCCCATATGCAGGTAGCCATTGGGTTCTGGCGGAAAGCGGGTAACAATATTTTTGTATTTCCCGGCTTCCAGGTCATCCTCCACAATTTCTTCAATAAAGTTCAATGATTTTTCTTCCGTCATAATTTGTTCTGATGCTGGTATTCCCGAAGCATTTTTAAATAAGTTGTAAAGGTATAATTTATCCTTTTGTCATTCTGAATTAGGGGCTGTGAGCAGTTGAACATAACCCAGCTGTTGTTCCTGCTGTTCGCTGCTACTCCGCCACAAAACCCTGGCTCAAAATCTTCAGCGTGGTATTCGCTTCCATCAGGCAGCCCATCGGCAGAAGAATAAATTTCAACAACAATTCATTAACCAGCAGACATAACGCTCCTATGGAGCTACGGACATCACGCCCGGTTGGGCTACGAATATCACGCTCCTATGGAGCTAGGGTCATCACGCAATTACAGCACAAATTTGCATTATCTTTCATAATAAAAAAGGTGCTGGCGCAAGCGTCCGCTTGTGCCCTCTAAAAGAAGTTCAATCATTCTCCCCTCACTTTTAATATATTTCAACTTGGTAAAAAAAGATAAAAAAGACTTTATAATTTTATAATTTATTCAAGGCACAAGCGGACGCTTGCGCCAACAGATATGAGTAACTTTAATGCCCTGGCTTCTCTCATTTCCCCACACATCTGTAATGGGAGAGAAATTTTATTTTCTCCAATCCCACACAACTACATTCCATTCGTCAAGTTCATCTTTATAAGTATGTATGGTTTTAAAGCCAACTTTTTCATGTGCTTTTTGAGAACGCAGGTTTTTGGTTGATATTTCTGTTACCAGCATATCATATGTGTTACTATAGAGTTCTTTATGTTTTTGAAACAGCATATCAAAAATTCCCTTTCCACGGAAATCTTTATGAATGCAAACCTGCCCCATTAAATAAAATGAATAAGTAGAAAGAGGATTATTTTTATAATTTACTATTTCAAGATTATCGATCATTCCTTTAAGGTCGGGGTGAAAACTGCTTGACTCTTTTGGTGTTACCAGCGCATATCCAACTATCTGCTTCTCATCTTTTACAATAATACTTGGTGCCAGTTCATGCATTTCTTTTAGTAATGAAATGTTGTATAGCCACGTTATAAACCCCTGTTCCTGCTGTTCCTGAGGTGACAATACAATTTTCAGGTTTAGTCGATTCATTTCATTTATCTGCAATAATTCTTCCTCATCCGTAACTACAGTTGTATATAACATGCTTTCAAGATAAATAATTAATTTATTACAGTCTGGTCAGTAGCTGAAAAAATAAGCTAGATGATGCTTCCTTTTTAAGTGAATTGAGTAATATTATATTAGTATGAAACCTTTTTAGTTATTCGAACGTCTTCTTTGTATAACACGAATTTTACCTTATGAAAAAGAGTTTATTTGTAATGATGATTCCGGGACTGTTGCTGAGTTTCAGCGCCTCATCCCAAACAATTAAAAACACAATCGATAAAGCTGCCAGGGATAAAGCAACTGCAGACAAGGCAGCGAAGGCTGATGTGCTTATCCATAAAACAATAATTTTTGATTCAACACAAATACGATCAATACACCCAGAACAAAAAATACAAAAAGGTGGTGTGTACAAGTTGAAAGTAAAAAGACATATCTATAAAAGAAAAAAAAGATACGTGGCTAAATAAAAAATATCCCGCAAAAGCGGGACATTTTTTATTTAAAATATCTATTTATTTAAAAGCTTTGTTTGTACTAACTGATCCTTTAAATTTCATCGCATCCAGCGCTGAATTGCTACCCGTGATACGGGTCTGTTCCTGTATTACCGCGTCAGATTGTAACCTGAAAGCCCCTGTGGTTATATACTTTATAGTACTTGCTAAACTGCTTTCTGTAACATCTCCCCAATCTTTATCAACCCCATCTGCAACGATGGCATCCGGCGTAAATCCATTAAAATAATTTCCTTCGCCATTACGGTTGGTACTGCGGATGGAAACCGGGAAAATATACCAGCTGCCAACAGCGATCGGGAAAAAGGCTACAGGTTTTCCATAAGTATTATTTCTGCCAACTAATTTTACATCCATAACCGGTTTGAGATTGTTGATCACCAACTCACTTGCTGAGGCAGAGCTGCTGCTAACAATAAAAAAGATACGGGGTAAATTAACTGCACCTGCCTTCTTAAAATTTGTAGAAGAATTGTACTGTGAATATTTGTCGTTATATTTTTGTGTCATCATCAAACTTCCATTGCTTGTTGATGGCGCCAGGTAATCAGTAAGCTTTTCTGCTACAGAAACATATCCGCCACCGTTATAGCGAAGATCAATAACCACATCATTCACGCCTGCTGTTGCAAAACGATTAAATACCCGGTTGAATTCATTATTGATCTCTGTTGTGTCTCCCAGGAAAGAACCAAATACCATGTACCCGATCTTTTTTGAACTGATAGTATAACAGAATCGGCTATTACCGGGTGCGAATTGTAAGTGGTGGCATCAAGTGTAACATCCACGCTGGTACCATTAGGTTTTAAAAATGTAAAGGTTGAATGAGCACTGTTGAAAACATTATCAACAATAAAATTAGCATTAGAGGTTGTGATGTTGGTGCTGCCATTTATTTTTGTCACCCTCCATCCCCTGCGAATGCCGGCTTTACCAGCCGCTGATTCTCTTTCAACTGATTTTACCCTGAGATCACCTTCTACCAGGAAAAAAACACTCATACCGAAATCTTTTGTAATTCCATTGCTTAAATTATTCCATTCAACCTGCTGAATGCCAAAACTAAATCGATCTACCGGTGCGGTAAAACCCGGTTCTGTACTATACTGGCGAATGGCATGCATAATTTTATCAGGATCTGCAAACGTCCTGGGATTAAAAGTAGATGGGATCTGGTTATACCACAGGTAAATATCCCTTGTAAAAAGTAATGCGGAATCTTTCAATTTATCATCTGCCGATACAACAGCAGGTGGGGTAACAGGAGTAGTAGTAGCATCATGTGTTTTTTTGCATGACGAAAAGATCCCTGCCATGAGAAACATTCCCATTAAAAATTGATGTATTTTATTTTGCATAAAAATTATTATAATTGATTGTTTATTGTTTATTTATTTTAATCCTTTCCTGGAATCTACTGAGCCTTTAAATGATGGTTGATCTAATTTATCATTCCCTGAAATAACTTCAGCAGGCAAGGGTGTAAATGGAACAGTGGCCTGGGTTCTAAAGCTCCCTGAAGTGATATATTTTATTGCACTTGCAAAACCTGTCTCTGTAACATCTCCCCAATCTTTATCCAAACCGTCAGCAACCTGTGCATCTACAGGCAGACCATTGTAATAATTTCCTACCCCATTTTTATTGGTGCTTTTAAAAGAAACCGGGAACACATACCAGTCACCAGCAGGAACCGGAAAAAATCCTACGGGTTTGCCATGTGTACTGGATGGGCCTAATAATTTTACATCCATATAAGGCTTCAGATTATTGATGAGCAATTCACTTGCCGAAGCCGTGCTGCTGCTAACAATAAAAAATACACGGCTAAGATTTAATGAACCCAGCTTGCGAAAATTGGTTGATACATTATATGCACTGTGTTTATCATTATATTGTTCTTTCATCATGAGCCCGCCATTTGCGGAAGCTGCAACCAAGTAATCCGCCAGTTTTTCTTGTACAGAAACATAACCACCGCCATTGTACCGCAGATCTATCACCATATCATTTACATTTTGATTTGCAAAATTTGAAAATACACGCTGAAACTCATTTGAGATTTCGGTTGTATCTCCAAGGAAAGAATTGAATACCATGTACCCTATCTTTTTTGAACTGATGGTGTATACATTGTCAAAAAACACGGGGTGATCAGCATAGTGCGCTGCATTTAAAGTAATATCAACAGTTGTTCCATCAGGTTTTAGAAAAGTAAAGTTGGTACTGGTACTGTTAAAAACGTTGTCTATTATAAAGGTAGAATTGCCGGTTGTAATATCGGTACTGCCATTAATCTTAGTGATACGCCATCCCCTGTGAATACCCGCAACACCAGCAGGAGATGCCCGTTCAACAGATTTAACCCTAAGGTCGCCCTGGGCTAAGAAGAAAACACCTAAACCATAATTCCCTGCAGAATTGGTTGTACTGCTGAAGGATGCACTTATACCAGAACTTAAATTGTCCCAGTCAACCTTTTTCATACCAAAACTCCATCGGTCAATAGGTCCGGAAAAACCCGGCTCAATGCTGTACTGCCTGATGGCCGTCATAATTTTATCCGGGTCATCATAACTCCTTGCGTTAAATGTGGAAGGTATCTGGTTGTACCATAAATAAAGATCTCTAGCTTCAAGCAAGGCAGAATCTTTCGCCACGTTAGGGTCAGTAACACTTACAGGATTTGTGGCAGGTTTTGATGTAACGGGTGTAACCAGGTCCTTATTTTTGTTGCATGAGGTGCATATAATTACAGATATAAATGAAGCCAGTAGGGCACGTTTAGACAATAATTGCATAGGTTAAAATTGTATATAAATTTACGATTTATTTTACTGTTAAGATTTACTCAAACCAATGGTGACATGGCTTTAACAAGACTTATAGACAAGTTGTGGAATGTTATAAATATGAAAAAATAACCATTTTGTTGATAAAATAAACTCACTGAAATGCAGGTTATAAAAAATAAATTGTATTGATAAGAAACTATATTTATAAAATAATTACAAATGAAAACGATCGGAATTATAGGAGGCTTAACATGGGTATCATCGCTAGATTATTACCGGCTGCTCAACCAGCTTGTGAATTATAAGTTAGGTGGTGCAGAAGCTGCTAAGATCATTTTATACTCCGTTAATTTCGGTGAAATAAAAACGCTAACAGAAACAGGCAACTGGAAAGAAATTGCAATCATCCTAACTGATGCTGCAAAAAAGATTGAACAGTGTGGTGCTGGTTGCCTGATGATAGGCGCAAATACAATGCACAAAATTGCTGATGAAGTGCAGGCGGCAGTATCGATCCCTTTAATTCATATTGCTGTTGAAACAGCCAGGTCAGTATCCAGTCAAAAGCTGAAAAAAGTGGCTTTGCTTGGAACAAAATATACCATGCAAATGGATTTCTATAAAAACAAATTAGCGGAAGCGCAGATAGATACAATAATACCAAATGAGGAGGATATCAATTACATCAATACTGCCATTTACCGTGATATGCATAAGGGATTTTTCCCGCCCGAAATGAAAGCGGAATTTATGAGGATCATAAATGATTTGATCGGGGAAGGAGCAGAAGGTATAATACTTGGGTGTACAGAAATACCCATACTTATAAAGCAATCAGATTGTACCGTGCCTGTTTTTGATACTACGGAAATTCATGCAAAAGCTGCTGTAGCGTTCGCATTGCAGGATGAATAATGTAATCTTTTATTAAGTATTAAGCTTGTCCTAAAC
This sequence comes from Chitinophagaceae bacterium, assembly GCA_013694745.1. Taxonomy (GTDB): domain Bacteria; phylum Bacteroidota; class Bacteroidia; order Chitinophagales; family Chitinophagaceae; genus Ginsengibacter. Next base: position 721 of record JACDBU010000144.1, on the reverse strand, counting down.
GTCTTAAATAAGCTACGTGGGAAATTACCGCATGCCGCATTTTAGGATATTCAATATAAGGCAATCCATACTCCATGCAGGTGCGTTTTATTATTTTACTTATAGCCGGATAGTGTACGTGTGAAATTTTTGGAAATAAATGATGCTCTATCTGGAAGTTCAATCCGCCAACAAGCCAGCTGATCAATTTATTGTTGGTGGCAAAATTTGCAGTGGTTGCCACCTGGTGTATGGCCCACTCATTTTCAATTTTGCCGGTAGCCTCAGAAGGAAGCGGAAACTCGGTATGCTCAACGGTATGCGCCAGTTGGAATACAATGCTTATTACAAAGCCTGTGACCATGCTTACCAGTAAAAAACCCAGCAGCCATTTTACAAAACCCAATAAATATATGGGCAAAGCAATAACCATAAATGCATACACAACTTTTGCAGTCCAGAAAGAAATATGTTCTTTCAAAGTCATTTTTCGAATAGGTACGGTACCTATTTTTTTGGTAAAATATTTTTTATAAACAGTAACGAAGATCCATAAAATGTGCAGCAGGGTATATAAGAACCAGAAATAATAATGTTGGAATTTATGAATTTTCCTTCTTTTCTGCCCTTGTGTAAAACGCAGCATGGGACCGGCTTCAATATCATCATCTACGCCTTCAATATTGGTATAAGTATGATGAATGATATTATGTTTCATATTCCACATAATGGCACTTGCGCC
>JACDBU010000112.1 GCA_013694745.1 Chitinophagaceae bacterium | reverse complement strand
CTTTTCACCTGTCAGAAAAAAAAATGTACACTTTTACATCGAACGATTGCGAATTCAATTACCGGGAAAGTATTTTTAAAAAGAGGTATAAAGACGAGTTTGTAATAATGAATGTTACATTCAAGCTGAGTAAACAACCGGTATTTAATATTTCGTACGGTGCCATTAAACAGGAGCTTGAAAAAATGAACATTCATAACCTTAGTATTAAAGCCATTTCGCAGGCTGTTATAAAAATTCGCAGCAGCAAGCTTCCTGATCCAAAAGTGACAGGTAATGCAGGAAGTTTTTTTAAGAATCCTGAAGTGGACAAACAGAAATATGATTTTCTAAAAACGAATTATGCACAGATACCTGGTTATCTTCTTGATAGTGGGAAAATAAAAGTTGCTGCAGGATGGCTTATTGAACAATGTGGCTGGAAAGGTTTCCGTAGAGGCGATGCAGGCTGCCATGCTGACCAGGCATTGGTTTTAGTGAATTACGGTCATGCGACTGGCGGGGAAATATATGATCTGAGCGAAAAAATAAAACAAAGTGTAAAACAAAAATTTGATATTGACCTTGAAAGAGAAGTAAATATTATCTAATATTGATAAGCAGCTAATTATTAAAGCTGCCTGTCTTTTCACAAACCAAGACTAATTTATGAAAAAAGTAATTTTTACATTCATTTCTGTTTTAATGGTGATGATTGTATTTGCACAAAAAGATACAGTTCGCTTAAGGGAAATTCAAAAAAACTCAAAGGGTATAGTTACAGACCGGGCACCGCAGGCGGTTTATTTTCAAATTGGTGGGTCCGCGCCCTTATTATCTGTTAATTACGATCGCCGTTTTTATAAAAAGGTAAATGGTCTGGGATTCGCAATTGGTGTTGGCTTTTTTGGAGAGTCGGGAATTAATATTTTTTCTGTCCCTTTTTCAATAAATTATTTAATAGGACATAATTCCCATTTTGTGGAAGTGGCGGCCGGAACAACTTTTGTTTCTGCAACTTCAGACCTGTTTGATACACAATCCGATCATGCCAGCGGGTTTATCCATCATATTAACCTGGGATACCGGTACCAGCCATCGCGTGGTGGTTTCTTTTTTCGTGGTGGATTTAGCCCTCTGTTCTATCAAAGCGAATATGCAATGTCGTATTACATAGGGTTCGGACATAATTTTTAATCCTTATAAAAAATATTTATAATGAACCCGGCCTTATGGCCGGTTTTCTTATTTAAAATCTTCATCATCCAATTCCTCTTCACTAAATGATTTTGATCCGAGGTTGAGCATGCTGCCCATCAGATCTTTGAATTCTATTTTCCCTTCCACAACTTTTTTACTGATGAGTGAATGCGTGGCAAGGCCATGCAATACAAATTCCATCAGCAATGCATTTTCTTTTGCATTGGCATTGGGAAAATATTTTTTAACCAGCCCGTACAAACCGTCAACTTTATACAGCATCTGGATCTTATCATCATCTTTACTTTCGAAGAAAATGTTCAAATGATTACCCGCATCAAACCACCGTGTTATGGCCCGGTATGGATTATCTTCATTTACAACAGCTGCCGGTTTTTTCTTTTTAAGATTTTCCGGGCTCGGGAAATATTTTGCAAACTGTGTGCGGATCGCCTTCTCCATTAAATTATAAGCCACCTGGTATGGGCCTTCCTGTTCACCTTCATACACCAATTCAATTTTGCCGGTAATGGAAGGGATGATGCCAGACAAATCGCTTATCCATACCTGCGTTTCCTTTTCTTTATTTTTAATGGCCCTTCTTTCTGCGGCGCTAACTGCATTTTCATAAGCCGCAATGGTGAGCCTTGCAGACACCCCACTTTTTTTATCAACGAATTCACTCCCCCTTGCCTCAAAAGCAACCTGCTCAATCAGTCGCTTTACCAGGTCGCTGACCTTTACTTTTTTTAACTGGTCGGCGTGTACGTTAGCTTCCTGTTCTGTGATAGAAAGGGCGGTTTCGATCGAGTTAGGATAATGCGTTAATATCTGGCTTTCGATCCTGTCTTTTAAAGGGGTAACGATAGCTCCCCTGTTGGTATAATCTTCCGGGTTTGCAGTAAACACGAATAAAATATCCAGCGGCAATCTCAATTTAAACCCCCTTATCTGCAGGTCGCCCTCTTCTAAAATATTAAAAAGAGAAACCTGTATCCTGGCCTGCAGATCAGGTAATTCATTAATTACAAATATGCCGCGGTTACTGCGAGGAATTATTCCATAGTGAATAACTCTTTCATCTGCATAGCTCAGTTTTAAATTGGCGGCTTTTATGGGGTCAATATCACCAATAAGATCTGCCACACTAACATCCGGCGTTGCCAGTTTTTCGCCGTAGCGGGCACTGCGATGAAGCCATTGTATTGGTGTAAGATCACCATGTGTTTGTATCTGGTCTTTACCGTATTTGCTCAAGGGTGCAAAAGGATCATCATTTACTTCGCTGCCTTCTATTACGGGTATATATTCATCCAGCAGATCGATCATTTGCCGGGCCATGCGCGTTTTAGCCTGTCCTCGCAAACCCAGGAATAAAATATTATGTCTTGATAGCAATGCCCGCTCCGTATCCGGTATCACCGATTCTTCATATCCTAAAATGCCCGGAAAGGTGATCTCTTTTTTACTTATTTTTTTTATAAGATTTTGCCTGATCTCTTCTTTAATACTTTTGGGCAGGTAGCCACTGGTTTTTAATACGCCCAAGGTTTTAATATCTCTGTTATTCATTAAATAATTTTAATCATTTTTTACAGTAAGCATGAAATTTTTTCAGCCTCACTCATTTCTCCAAGATTGTAATTTGTATTTTTATTGATCGTCATTACAACAGAATTTTTGATAGATAGACATGAGATAGTTGCGACGATCATTGTAATTTTCATAGTTGATATTAGGGTTTATTAATAAACCGTTTTTCTTTTACCGCTTTCAAAATCTTTAAAAATAAATGCGCCTAACCTGTCGAGTGAAGCAAAGAATGCTTTGCCATTATTGGTTTCCGTAAACTCGGTAACAAATCTTTGCAGGTAAGGATCACTTGCTATCATAAATGTTGTGATCGGGATCTTTATTTTTTTGCATTGTGCGGCAAGATTTAAACAACGGCTTAATATTCGCCTGTCTACCCCGAAGCTATTTTTATAATACCGCTTGCCAACCTTTAAACAGGTTGGCTTTCCATCAGTGATCATAAATATTTGCTTGTTGGGATTTTTCCTTCTGCGTAAAATATCCATAGCCAGCTCTAGACCAGCAACAGTATTGGTATGATATGGACCAACCTGCAAGTATGGGAGATCTTTTATTTCCACAGTCCAGGCGTCGTTACCAAATACAACTATATCCAGTGTGTCCTTTGGATATTTTGTAGTGATGAGTTCACTCAGTGCCATGGCTACTTTTTTTGCCGGCGTTATCCTGTCTTCACCATACAATATCATGCTGTGCGAGATATCGATCATGAGGACTGTTGATGTTTGTGATTTGAAATCCGTTTCCCTTATCTCCAGGTCATCTTCATGCATTTTGAAACTATCAATACCATGATTGATCTGCGCATTACGGATAGATGCAGTAAAATCGATCTGTTCAAGTGTATCACCAAATACAAAAGGTCTTGTTTCCGGATTTATTTCATCACCACCACCAGGTTTAAAAGTATTGTGGTTACCCTGTTTTGTTTTTTTGAGTTTCCCGAAAATTTCTTCAAGGCTTCTCTTTCTTATTCCCTGTTCTGTTTTGGGGGTGATCTTTATCTCCCCGTTTTGCCTGTTCTCATCAATATAACCTTTGTCTTTAAGATCTTCAATAAAATCGCCGATACCATACTCTTCATTGGTTAAATTATATTCTTTATCAACTTCGGTAAGCCAGCTCAAAGCTTCTGCTACATCGCCATTTGTATAGCTGAGCATTTGCATAAAAAGGTCAAGCAATTTTTCAAATGAAGTTTTGCTATTCTCATTTGGATCAAATTTTGAAAAGTTATGTCCTCTCATTTAAGATTATTATTAAATTCTTAATTCCTAATTCCTAATCTTCTTTCTCCTGCAATTTACGAAAGAAATTATCTCCCGTATTTGTAGGCTGTTAAATAAAAATCCCGTCTCTGTTAAGAAACGGGATTTGAATCGAAATTCATTAATTATTGTATTTTATCGTGTACCTGTGTGTCTTTTTTGACAGGTGGATTATTGATCATGGGTTTGCCGGTTTCCGGAGTAGTAATTTGTGCCTGCGGGCTTTTAAAATACAACTCCATTTGCTGAAGTTGTTGTAGCGACCTTATTACCATGTCATTCTCATAGCTTAATGCCCCTTGTTTATCCTCATCAAGACCATTGTAATATGC
>JACDBU010000106.1 GCA_013694745.1 Chitinophagaceae bacterium | reverse complement strand
CACTTACATCATGGAAGCGGGGCACGAGATCGGCGAGTGTACTTTTCCCAGCACCTGAAGATCCAACGAGTGCAACCGACTGGCCTTTTTTAATGATCAGATCGATCCCTTTCAGCACCTCTTTTTCATCATAAGAAAAATCAATGTTCCTGAATTCTATCGAATCGGAAAAATGAACGAGTTCTTTAGGATCAGCTACTTCTTTTATGGCAACATCCACATCTATCAGGTGTTCTATCCGCTCAATACTTGCGGCACCGCGGCGCATATTATACGAGGCAGTAGATAGTGATTTCAATGGCTGGATCAATTGGGAAAAAATTACGATGTAGGCCAAAAAATCTCCGGGATCCAAAAAAGTATTTTGCAAAACCAGCCTGCCACCATACCACAGCACACAAACAACCGCTGTTATACCCAGCACTTCTGAAACCGGTGAAGCAAGATCCCGCCGGCGGTTAGCACGGTTCTTAATTTTAAAAAGCTCGTGATTCTGAACAGAAAATTTATGCATTTGTTTCTTTTCTGCATTAAATGCTTTGATGATGCGAATGCCTCCAAGGGTTTCATCTATCGTGGAAAGGATGACGCCCAGTTTTTCCTGCACCCTTGTACTTTGCTTTTTTAATGAACGTCCTATTCGCCCGATAATGAGCCCGGAGAAAGGGAAAAAAAATACAACAAAAATGGTGAGTTGCGGACTTAAGATAACAAGATATACAAAAAATAAAATTACGGTTATGGGCTCCCGGAAAATGGTTTCCAAAACACTAATGGTTGAGCTTTCTACATCGCCAAGATCATTGGTAAGGCGGCTCATTATATCACCCTTTCTTTGTTCGCTAAAATACCCGATCGGCAGGGCGAGTATTTTTTTGAACATATTGGTACGCATATCATTGATGATGTAATTACGGATAGGCGTTAAATAATACATGGAGAGATAAAGAAATAAATTTTTGAGGATGATGGAAAAAAGTACAACCAGGCAAACAAGGCCCAGGGCTTTCACTTCACCATGACTGGTATGCATTACTTCGTAGAGCCATTCTTTAAAACGATTAACCGGGTTAATGCGGGCAAAGAAATTATTGGATGCCGCAACCGCTTTAAATGTATCCTGCTTTTTAAAGATCAATAATAAAAAAGGACTTAAGAGCCCCAGTGAAATAACAGAGAATAATGCAGATAAAATATTACACGAAAAATAAGCAATTATTAATTTGGGATATTTTGATACATAACGGAAAATCGTTCTTAAACTCTTCATTTAGTTAGTGAATTCTTATGAATATTTAAATCCCGGCAAAGTAACTAATTTTACAATCCCGATAACCATCGGGACAAGAATAATAAAATGACAGAAGGAAAAAGACAAAAACAGGTAGCAACCGTTATCAACCAGGAACTAAATGATATTTTTTTGCGTATGGGATTGAATATGCAGGATGGAGGAATGATATCAATTTCTTCTGTAAAAATTACACCCGATCTTTTTGAAGCAAGAGTTTATCTGAGTTTTTTCCAGGTAAAAGACAATGATGCTTTGTTGCAGAAAATAAATGACAGGAATAAAGAAATAAGAAAAGAACTGGCAACACGGGTACGCCACCAGCTTCGCAGTATTCCCGAACTTACTTTTTATATCGATGATACACTAGATTATGTTTTTAAAATGGAAGCGCTTTTAAAAACCGTGCGTAAAGAAGATCAGCAAGACGATCCGGTAAAACCTTTGGATCAATAGACCAATAACCCATCAACCCATTACTTTGTACTTTACTTTTTCATGGCGATATTTTAAGGCAAAAATAAGCACCAATGCTATAAACATCATTTCGTGGATCACTTTATGTGTGATCGCTTTTTCCACCATGTGCCAGGTTTTGGTTTTAAGTGTTTTCAATGGTTTTGAAGACCTTGTTCAATCGCTCTATTCAAATTTTTATCCCGATATCAGAATTGCGGCTGCAAAAGGAAAAACAATTTTTCTTACTGCAAATAAAATAAGCAAGATAAAAAATGTAACGGGAATAAAAGCCGTTTCTGTAATTGCCGAAGAAAAAGCCCTGGTACAAAATGGAGATTACCAAACGGTAGTATTTTTAAAAGGGGTTGATGAAAATTATCCGCAGGTATCAGGTGTTCCAAAAAAAATGCAGGAAGGCAATTTTGAAACAGGCACTGCGGATAACCCTCTTCTCATATTGGGCTCCGGTATACAAAATGCACTGGGAGCTGAGGTGGATAAAAGTGTTTTGCCGGTTACTATTTTTTTGCCAAAAAGAAATGCCGCAAATGCAGGCGCAATGGCATTGTTGAGCGAAGGCAATGCAAATATTTCGGGAAGCTTTTCCATCCAGCAGGATTTTGATAATAAATATGTTATTACCAATATCGATTTTCTTAAACAGCAAATGAATTATAATACCGATGAATACACAGCCGCGGAGATCAGTTTAGATCCGGCTGCCAAAAGCGAAAATATAATTTCAACTTTAAAAAATATATTGGGAAGCGATTATAAAATACAAAACAAATACCAGCAAAATACCAGTTTATATACATCGATGCGGTTAGAGAAGTGGGTGATATATGCAATACTTACACTTATTTTAATTATTGCTGCATTTAACATGATAGGTGCATTAACGATGCTTGTATTGGAAAAGAAAAAAGATATCAGTGTATTGCAATCACTCGGCGCGGATAAAAGCCTGGTGCTTAAAATATTTTTAAGCGAGGGGTTGCTGCTGGCGCTATCAGGCGCTGGAATTGGAATTGTGCTGGCAATAATTATTTGCGGGTTGCAGGTAAAATTCAAACTAATAAAACTGGAAGGGAATTCTTTTCTTATCGATTATTTTCCGGTAAAACTAATAGCAACTGATTTTATAATGGTTGCCGCAACGGCAATCATAATTGCATTAATTGCTGCGTGGTTCCCCGCAAAAAAAGCTGCGCAGCAGCAGTTCGAGCTGAGGAATTAAAAACATTACAAATTTTCTGTTTCTTGTATCTCGTTTTTTCAATTCGAAAGTTTCATAAAGAAACGTTTGGAAAAAATAATGGAAGTTTAAAAAGAACTTTATAAAAAGAAACCAGAAACGAATTAACCAAATCAAAACTTGAAAAGTGAATCCTACTAAATGGACTTAATAATCCGCCATAGTAAGTGGTAACTGCTCTAAGGCTTTTCCCAATTGTTCATCATTGGGCGCAACACCATGCCACTCGTAATTGCCAGCCATAAAGTCGACCCCATACCCCATAACCGTGCTCATCAAAATCATAATTGGCCGGCCCTTCCCAACAAACGACCTTGCATTGTGTAAGCCGGCAACAACTGCATCCATATCATTTCCATCCATTTCCATTACATGCCAGTGAAAGGCCTCAAACTTTGCACGAAGGCTGTCAGTAGAGAGAACTTTTTCCGTTGGTCCGTCAATCTGTTGCCCGTTATAGTCAATAGTAGCAATTAAATTATCTACTTTATGATGAGCCGCAAACATGATCGCCTCCCAGTTCTGCCCTTCATCCAGTTCACCATCTCCATGCAATGAATAAACAAGATTTTTATCACCATTCAATTTTTTTGTTAATGCAGCACCGATAGCAACACTCATACCCTGTCCAAGAGAACCTGAGGCTACCCGTATGCCCGGCAAACCTTCATGAGTGGTTGGATGGCCCTGTAAGCGGGAATTCAATTGCCGAAAGGTTTTTAATTCCTCCAATGGAAAATAACCTGCACGCGCGAGCACACTGTACCACACCGGAGAAATATGACCATTGGATAAAAAGAAAATATCTTCATCTTTCCCATCCATATCAAAGCCCGGCTTTCTGTTCATAATCTGGAAATATAAGGCTGTAAAAAACTCTGCACATCCTAAAGACCCACCGGGATGACCACTTTGTGCAGTATGAACCATCCTCACGATATCCCTTCTAACCTGTGCTGCTATTGCTTTAAGATCGCTCATTTTAAATATATTTTTTTTTGATAAAAGTAATTTTGCGAACCTACACCAAAACCGGCAGATGGTACACGTGGTTTGCGTAAATTTTTACATAAAATAAATTTCTTTTTATAACGTTTAATAATGGCATTGGATTTGGGAAGGATGTATGAAACTATCTTCGCTTTCTATACCATATATTGTAGAAAAAGACATTTCATGATAATTCTTGACACATAAATTATACTTTTGTACAATATTGAATATTTAACACTGAGGAATGGATAATATTTTACTAAGCGCAGGTTTGGCTTTTTTGGTTACTTTCTTTGCAATTCCTGTTATTATACAGGTAGCAAAAGAAAAAAACCTGTTTGATGAGCCCGATGAACGTAAGGTTCACAAAGCAGTTATTCCAACTCTTGGGGGCCTTGGAATATTTGCCGGATTTATCCTGGCAACTTTAATGGGCGTTCCCGTTTTAAATTCCTTCGAACTTAAGTATTTTATGGCTGCAGTTCTGGTAATATTTTTTCTTGGTATCAAAGATGATATTTTACTTTTATCAGCCACCAAAAAACTGATAGGCCAGCTAATTGCAGCCGGGATCATTGTTAAGTTTGGTGGTATCGAGATCAATAATATGCATGGGTTTTTGGGTCTTAATGAGATCCCCCACACCGCCAGTGTTATACTATCCATTTTTACAATCATTGTTATCACCAACTCCTTTAATTTAATTGATGGGGTAGATGGATTGGCCGGCAGCCTTGGTTTATTAACGTCTCTTGTTTTTGGAACTTATTTTTTTATAACAAGTCAACTCATGTATTCTGTGATGGCTTTCTCTCTTGCAGGCAGCCTTATTGGATTTTTAATTTATAATTTTTCGCCGGCGAAAATTTTTATGGGCGACACCGGTTCTTTGATCATCGGTTTATTGAATTCCATTTTTGTTATCAGATTTATTACAGTAGCATCAGATCCACATTCGGCTATGCCACTTGCCTCAGCGCCAGCCATTGGTTTTGCAATACTTATCGTTCCATTGTTTGATACTTTACGAGTAGTTGCATTACGCGTATTTAATCGCCGTTCACCTTTCAGCCCCGATAGAAATCACATACATCATTTCCTGCTCGACCTAGGATTGAGCCACAGGGTGATAACGTTGATCTGCCTCTCTGCCAATATTATTTTCATTGCACTTGCATACTTCCTGCGCCCTGCAGGTACAAGTACAGTTATCGGTGCCCTGGCAACTGCTGCTATCTTATTTGTTGGTACAATTTATTACAGCAGGCCAAAAGCCAAAACAATAGCTACAACCGGGGATGAAAATCCGCAAATCATTAAATCGCATAAAATTCTCACTCTTGCCGGCGAAACAGCAGATCGTGATTAAGCCCCCTTTAACTTTTTTATCAATCTCTTTTTGCTAATTTTGCTGTTTTTTATCAGCATTCTTTTACTATTCGCTAAATATTACGGGCATGTCAGAAGCACTTTCAATTGTTATACAAGATGCGCAGGATTCAATGAATAAAGCCATCGCTCACCTTGAATCTGAATTAGTTAAAATAAGAGCCGGCAAAGCATCGCCAACCATGCTTGATGGTATCATGGTTGATTATTATGGCAATCCAACAGCTATTGGGCAGGTAGGAAACATAAGTGCTATGGATGTTCGTACGCTATCTATACAGCCATGGGAAAAAAATATGCTTCAGCCAATAGAAAGAGCCATAATTGCTGCCAATATTGGTGTTAACCCACAGAATGATGGTAATATTATACGCATTTTTTTGCCACCACTTACAGAGGAACGCAGAAAAGAACTGGTAAAAAGAAGTAATGGTGAGGGAGAACATGCAAAGATTGCTGTAAGAAATATCAGGCGGGATTCTATTGAACAAATAAAAAAGCTGGAAAAAGAAGGCCTGAGTGAAGATGCAGCTAAAGATGCGGAAACAGATATGCAGGCTGCAACAGATAAATTTATTGGATTGATTGAAAAACATTTAGCCATAAAAGAAAAAGAGATCATGTCGGTATAAAATATATCTCCTTGTATGTGCTATTGGCTCGCCGGTACACTTACTTCCACACACAGAATGAAAGAACAGTTACTTATATTAATTTCCACCCCTTTTTATTTAGTGGTGATTGGCATAGAGATCTTATTAAGCCACCTCAGCATAAAAAAATATTATACGGTGAAGGACACACTCATGAATGTGTACCTGTGTCTTATCAATGGCAGTATCGACCTGTTGTTCCGGGCAGTTTACCTTGTAATATTATTGCGCTTTTTCAATTTTCATTTTGTTAGCTTTTCATTCAATCCTGTATTATACTGGGCATTGCTTTTTATTTTAGAAGATCTTGCCTTTTATTTCGAACACCGGGTTGACCATTATTGCCGGTTATTCTGGGCGGTTCATGTAACCCATCACTCATCTGAAGAATTCAATCTTACCACCGGATTCCGGTCTTCTGTACTACAACCTGTTTACCGCTTTGTGTATTTTATTCCTCTCGTGTTACTTGGTTTCCATCCCCTGGATATTGTTTTCATGTATTCTCTTACCCAGATCTATGGGATTATTGTACATACCCAGTACATAAAAAAAATGCCGCTGTGGTTTGAAGCGATCTTTGTAAGCCCATCCCATCACAGGGTTCACCACGCCAGCAACATCCGGTATCTTGATAAAAATATGGGAATGGTGTTAATTATCTGGGATCGTCTTTTTGGATCTTTCCAGGAAGAAGTTGAAGAAGACCCGATAAAATACGGGTTAACAAAAAGTCTTGATGACCCGCATCATCCAGGGAAGATCATTTTTCATGAGTGGCAAAACATTGCACACGACATGAAAAAAAATGTATCGTTTTTTACACGGATCAAATACCTTGTTATGCCACCAGGCTGGAGCCACGATGGCAGTACAAAAACGGCAAAGGAATTAAGGAATATTTTACTGCGGCCAAAGATTAATCAGGAATAGCAACCACTTTTTTAGAATTGTTTGCAATATAAATTCCTGCTAAAATTATAAGCAGTGATACGATCTGTTTCCATGAAATATTTTCGTGTGCCATAAATCCCCAGAAAATAGCTATGAATGGAATTCCATAAGTTACCATGGAAGAAAATATAATGCCCGCTCTTTTTATCAGGATATAAAATAAAACGGTAGCGATTGCGGTTCCCGCAATTCCTAACACAGCAGATGCAGCTGTTGATATAAAATAATCTTTTTGCAAAAGGGGTAGTTTAAAATAGCCGGTAATAAATAATACAAAAAGTGCAGGTATGGCAGATGTGCTCAATGAAATAGCCGCCGTTTTTAAAGACCCGGTTGAATGCAAATATTTATGTACCATATTTACATTGATCCCATAAAATATGGTAGCAATTATGATACACAACACATAAAGCATATGCTGATCTTCTTTAAAACCTTTGCTGATCAATAAAAAAATACTGCCGGTTAAAGCAATTACAATTCCCAGGATTTTTGAAGATGGAATTTTAGATTTAAATAATAAGGCGCCGGTTACAATTACAAAAACAGGCGTAAGTGAATTTAAGGTTCCTGCAAGTGCACTGTCTATCTTTGTTTCCGCGATACAGAATAAGTAGGCTGGCAAAAGATTTCCGATCACTCCTGCTAAAAACATCCATCCTATTTTATTTAACGGGATGGTTTTCATATATTTTATTGAAACTGGGAGCAATACAATTCCGGCCGAAACAATCCGTATGGAGGCAACCTGGTAGGGTGAGAGTGCCAGCATACCATCCTTCATTAAAATGAATGAACTGCCCCAAATAAATGACAACAATATAAAAATGGCCCAGTCAATTATTGATTTGCGCAAGTTGGTTTTTATGCATAAAGGTGTGCCATTTTATTTTAAAATTTACTGAAAGTATAAACCCGTAATCTATATCTTAGCATATAACCTGTAGGTACCATGTCGAAAATAATCTTAAAAAAAATCAGTACACGGGCAGATAAGGATCTTAATAAACAGGATATCAAAGAAAAAACGAAGGGAATATTAAGCAAACTGAATGCTCTCCAAAATCTTTTATACGCCGAAGGTAAACACGCTCTGTTAGTGATTATCCAAGGCATGGACGCCAGTGGAAAAGATGGTGCTATCAAAAATGTTTTTGGTACTTTGAATCCGCAGGGAGTAATAGTAAAAAGTTTTAAAACGCCATCCCCGGAAGAGATGAGCCGGGATTTTTTATGGCGGATACACCAGCACGTGCCGGCAAGAGGTATGATAGAGATCTTTAACCGCAGTCATTATGAAGATATACTTATCACGCGGGTTCATAAATGGTGCGATGATGAAACCGCAAAAAAAAGAATGAAGGCAATCAATAATTTTGAAAAGCTTTTAACTGAGCATAACAATACCCATGTCATTAAGTTTTACCTGCATGTTTCACCTGAACAACAACAGTTGCGTCTTGATGAAAGATTGAAAGAGCCAACTAAAATGTGGAAGTACAATGAAAGTGATTTTAAAGAAGCCAGGCATTGGGATAAATACATGGAAATGTATGAAGACTGTTTTGAGAACTGCAGCAATATACCATGGAATATAGTACCCAGTGATCAAAACTGGTATAAAGAATACCTGGTAGCCAGTAAAGTTTTTGACACCTTATCAAGCCTTGATATGAAGTATCCAAAATTGAAAAAATAACCGCATTCATAAAAAATAAAACAAAAACTATGGGACTGCTAAGAGAATTCAGAGCGTTTGCAATGAAAGGTAATATCATAGACCTTGCCGTGGCGGTTATTATCGGCGCCGCATTTGGTAAAATAATTACGGCGCTCGTTGATAATATACTAATGCCTGTGATCGGTTCCTTTATCGGATCAAGCTTCGCAACACTATCTACTACTGTTCATGGCGTTGAAATAAAATATGGTTTGTTTTTGCAGGCCGCCCTCGATTTCATTATAGTTGCCTTTGTATTATTCCTGGTGATAAGAACAATGAACAATATGAAAAAGAAAAAAATTGAAGCCATTCCGGAAGTCTCATCAACAGATAAATTGTTGATGCAAATACGGGATTCAATAAACAATAACAAGGATAACATTCCAAAACCCGGCACTGGTAATTCACAAAGTATTTGAGGGGTAGTGATGCGTTACGGTCTTATTTGAATCAAAAAAAACCTTATTTTCGTAACCATGTTATTTGTTTGTAAATAGCATAGCCAAATACCAACTGTTATGAAAAAAATTTACACCCTTTTACCGGCACTGATAATTTGTTCGGCTTTAGTAGCTCAAAAGCATCACGGTAAACATTTTACTTCTACTCAAAAAGATAAGTCGGCCTGGACAAAGAGCATTCAATTTTCTTTATTTGCCGGCCAGGCAGGTGGTAAGAACTGGGCTTCAGGAAGTGAGCGTTTTTCTGTTTCAGCAAATGCTTTTTTAAATGCGTATGCCAACCGCAATCGCGGAAGGTGGTACTTCAACAATTCTTTGATCGCTTCGTATGGTGAAATTTATACTGATGAATACGGTACTATTAAAAATGATGATAAAATAGATTTTTTCTCTTCGCTTGGTGCCAGGGTTGAATCAGTGAAACACCTTGGAGTAGGAGCTGCATTTAATTTCAGATCACAATTTTCAAATGGTTACGACAGGGATTATCTTAACCAGGGATTAAAAAGAAGAACATCCGGATTTTTTGCACCCGCATATATAACGCTTGCACCTTTGGGAATTCAAGTTGCCGTTAAACATTTTTCTATCTACGCTACTCCACTTGGCTTTCGTGGTGTGTTTGTTTCTAATGCCCCTTATAGTTATGCTTTCCAGGGAGGCGCCATACCAGCGAACCTGGTAAACATTAAAAATTTAAGTCCTCAGGAAACAACAGTCGCCGATATGTATGGGGTTGATCCTTCAAAAACATTAAGGTTTGAAATGGGACCGTATATTTCCGCGTCTTATAACGAAGAGATATGTAAGAATGTTACCCTCACCGGGCGCCTTGATCTCTTTTCAGATGTGCTGCATGGTAAACCGGCTAATGTAGATGTATTTTGGACTAACACTTTTTCTTTAAAAGTTAACCGCTGGCTTAATGTGATGTATGGACTTGATATGGCGTATGATGACAATGTAAGAAAATTTGGTTATTATAAAAATTCTGCAGGCTTCCAGGTAAAATCTGTACTGGGCGTGGGTATTGGGTTTCAGCATGGTGGTCATCATGGGATGCACAGAGACGGGATGCACAAAGATGAAAAGCATGATGGAGAAAAACATAACGATGAGATGCACGAGAGAAGAAAAAATAACAATAAATCAATGGAATAAGATTTATCAATAAATTTGTGATCCCGGTGATTTATCATCGGGATTTTTTTTAAATTGAATTTGTGAATACGGAAATATACCAGATAAAATTACCGCAGTTTGAAGGCCCTTTCGACCTGCTATTATTTTTTATAGAAAGAGATGAGCTGGATATTTATAATATTCCCATAACAAAGATCACCAATGAATTCCTGGAATATATCCATGCCAGCGAAAAATTAAACATTGATCTAAGCAGTGAATTCATACTATTCATAAGCACGTTAATGCGGATAAAAGCCAAAATGCTTTTACCGCGAAAAGAACTGGACCAGCAAGGCAATGAAATTGATCCGCGACAGGAACTGATAGATAAAATTCTTGAGTACCGCAAATTTAAACAGGCGGCCAGTGAAATGAGCGCGCTCGAAGCAACACGCATGCTTATGGTAAAGCGGGGAAATTTACAGGAAGAACTTTCCCGGATCGGCGAAGAAGCAGGGGAAGGAACGGAGATCCAAACGGTGAGTTTATTTAAGCTGATGAAGGCTTTTGAAAGGGTAGCGCAACGCCTCTATGAAAAAAAACACCAGCCGGTACACACGGTTGTGCAATACAATTATACCATGGAAGGCAGCAGGACTTTTATGCTGGACCTGGCAAAAAGAGAAAAGACATTACCCTTTGAAAGGATATTTGATATTTGCGAGAATCGTATCCATGCCATCTTTCTTTTTTTGAACATGCTTGAACTTATTCAGCAAAAATTTTTATCCATAGTAATGGGCACAGGCAGAAACAATTTCATTATTGAATTTAATGAGAACCGGGAGGATGATCCTGCCGAATTTGTCATTACCTAACGGATACGTATACCCTATATTATTCGTATGCATAAAGTCATCATAAAAAATATTTAATATGAAAACAAAAATTCAAAGATCCTCAGAAAGGGGACATGTAAATTTTAGCTGGCTAAACACATATCATTCTTTCAGTTTTGGACAGTGGTATGAGCCTTTAAAAATGCATTTTGGCGCATTGCGTGTGTTGAATGATGATGAAATAGGCGCCGGGCAAGGGTTTGGTACGCATCCCCATGATAATATGGAAATTGTAACCATCCCTTTAAGTGGCGCTATTGCCCACAAAGACAGTACAGGAACAGATGGGATAATTAATACAGGCGATGTACAAATAATGAGTGCCGGTACTGGGATACGGCACAGTGAATTCAATGCATCCAAAACAAAGCCCCTGCATTTATTCCAGCTTTGGGTAATACCAAAATTGCAAAACATACAACCCCGCTATGCCCAGAAAACGTTTGATGTAGCAGATAGGAAAAATAAATGGCAGGTAGTTGTGAGTCCTGATGAAAAAGACGGCGGTGTATGGATAAACCAGGACTCTGTATTTTCACTGACACATGCAGAAAAGGATACCACAATAACTTATAAAAATAAGTTCAATGGCAACGGGGTGTATTTGTTGGTGATCAACGGTGAGGTAGAAGTGGATGGTGAATCTTTAAAAGAAAAAGATGCGGTGGAGATTTCAGATGTGGACACATTTGAAATAATGGCAAAAGGAGATGCGGAGTTGCTTGCGGTTGAGGTTCCGATGTTGACGATAGAAGACTGATCAGAAATTGATAAGATAAATATTTTTCACTTCGCTCTAAATATCGGGAAGTGGAAGCGGGGCTTACCCTATAATTCATTTACATTGATTTTGTGCAGCATCATCTCTCTTATCGCTTCTGCAATATGAACAGCATTTATTCCGATTTCATTGTACAATTCCTTAGGAGAGCCGTGCTCGATGATTTTATCGGGAATACCTAAAATTTTTACTTCGGCTTTGTAATTATGCGCTGCCATAAATTCTAAAATGGCAGATCCGAATCCACCTACAATTGTACCATCTTCAATGGTTATAATTTTATGGTAGCCGGCAAATACTTCATGCAACATTTCTTCATCGAGCGGTTTTACAAAACGCATATCGTAATGTGCAGGATTTATACCTTCGGCCTTAACATCCCTGATGGCGGCAGCGGCAAAGTTTCCGGGATGACCAAAAGATAAGATCGCGATATCTTTACCATCTTTTAATTTTCTTCCTTTTCCAATTTCTATTTCCTTCATTTCCGTTTTCCAGTCGGCCTTAACGGCTTCACCCCGCGGGTAACGTATCACGAAAGGATTTTTTATTTTATCAAGCTGTGATGTGTACATTAAATTCCGTAATTCACTTTCATTCATTGGCGCACTAACGATCATGTTAGGAACACAGCGCATGTAAGCAATATCATAAGCCCCGTGATGCGTAGGACCATCTTCACCTACAAGTCCTGCCCTGTCCAAACAAAACACTACCGGTAAATTTTGAATGGCCACATCATGCACAACCTGGTCGTACGCGCGTTGCATAAATGAAGAATAAATGTTACAAAAAACTTTCATCCCCTGTGTTGCCAGGCCGGCGCTAAGGGTAACTGCATGTTGTTCACAAATGCCCACATCAAAAGCGCGGTGCGGCATTTTTTCCATCATGAATTTTAGCGAACAACCGCTGGGCATTGCGGGTGTAACGGCCATTATCTTATCATTTTTTTCAGCCAGTTCAATAATGGTATGCCCAAATACATCCTGGTATTTTGGTGGCTGCGGAATATCAAAAGTCTTTTTATAAATCTCGCCGGTTATCTTATCAAACAAACCTGGTGCATGCCATTTGGTTTGATCTTTTTCTGCAATGTCAAACCCTTTTCCTTTTACAGTTTTAATGTGTAATAGTTTTGGACCGGGAATATCTTTCAGATCTTTTAAAGTAGCTACAAGCTTTGTAATGTTGTGGCCGTCTATAGGTCCAAAGTAACGCAGCTGCAAGGCTTCAAATAAATTACTGCTTTTGCTGACCATACCTTTCAGACTGGCTTCAAATTTAGAAGCCATGTTGCGTGAAAAAGTTTTGCCTACCGGAAGCTTTCCCAAAGCTTTCCAAAAATCGTCGCGGATCTTATTATATGTTTGGGAAGTAGTGATGTCAGTTAAATATTCTTTTAGTGCACCTACGTTTGGATCAATGCTCATGCAGTTATCATTAAGTATGATAAGCAAATTACTGTTTTCGATCCCTGCGTGGTTCATCGCCTCAAAAGCTTGCCCGGCGGTCATTGCACCATCCCCTATAATAGCTACATGCTGGCGGTTTGTTTCTCCTTTATAATGAGATGCCATCGCCATTCCTAATGCAGCAGATATGGAAGTGGAGGAATGCCCCACACCAAAAGTGTCGTATTCGCTTTCTGTGCGTTTTGGAAATCCGCTAAGTCCTTTGTATTTTCTGTTGGTAGGAAAATTATCCCTGCGGCCAGTTAATATTTTATGTCCGTAAGCCTGGTGACCTACATCCCACACCAACTGATCGTATGGGGTATCAAAAACATAATGAAGTGCAACCGTTAATTCAACTACTCCAAGGCTTGCGCCAAAATGTCCGCCATGCACACTCACTACGTCTATAATATATTGCCTGAGTTCATCACATAACTTATGTAACTGGCTGCGTTTTAGCTTTTTAAGATCAGCCGGTGAATTTATAGTTCTAAGAAGAGGGCCGGGAGTGATTTCCATCATTTAATATTAATATGTAAAAATACGATGTTTTTACGTTCCGGGTTCCACGTTCCGTTCCTGGTTTCCTGTTTCCCGTTTCTAGTTATGGGAAAACCATACTTATTTTATATCATAAAGATCTCAGAAGGAGTACTAAAGAAAATTAAAAACCTTTAATAGAAATAGAAACTTCAAAAACATGGAATGAAACATATTATTGTGCATACTGCATCATATTCAATACCAGGTCTGGATCAGGGCAATTGGATAAATATTTTTTTCTATCGGCGATCGTACAAACACCGGGATAATCCCCTTTATTAGTGCGCATATCTTTTATAACCTGGAAATGCAGATGTGGCGGCCAGTTACCATTTTCTTCCGGTGAGCCAAAATGCCCAATAACCTGGCCTCTCACTATGTATTGAAATTCGGTAACACGCGCAATATCTTCCAGGCTTAAATGACCGTATAATGTATAAAAGGTAACGGTATCAAGCTGGTGCATGAGGATAAGGGTTGCACCGTAATCTCCAAAATTATTATTGTATGCAAAGCTATGGACCATGCCTCCCAAAGGCGCATAAATTTTTGTTCCTTCATCGCCCCAAATATCAATTCCTAAATGAATGGTCCTGTTTTCTACCTGTTCAATTATTTCAACAGAAGAACCGGAAAATACCGGAGAAGGGAAAGCAGAAAAAAGTTTGCTTCTTTTATAAAGCACCCGGTCTTCTTCATACCCGCCAATTCCAAATTTTGCTTTTGCTGCTTTTAAATTTTTTTTGATAAATGATTCGAATAGACTGGTATCGGCAAGATCGATATTTCCTAATTCAGCATTGTGTTCAGTAAGATCCAGATGCACCAGTTTTTCTTTCAAAGGATCAAAATCAACCACCCTGCGAAAGGTGTGGGCGTGGGCTATAATGCGTTCGGATAATACATTTACCTGCGTGTTCATGAAAGGCAATTATTTAATACATTGCAAGTTCATCATTTATCATCAATCTATATTTTTTATGAAAAGATTTACATCCTTTTTAGCAGGTATTTTTTTGATGTGCTCAGCTTCATCACAAATTATTCCATTATGGCTGAGATACCCGGCTATTTCTCCGGACGGCAAAACGATTGCTTTTGGTTATAAAGGAGATATTTATTCTGTTGATGTAAATGGCGGCGTGGCAATGCCATTAACCATTCACGAGGCCCAGGATATGATGCCGGTTTGGAGTCATGACGGTAAAAATATTGCGTTTGCCAGTGACCGTTATGGAAATTTTGATGTGTTTGTTATGCCCGCTAGCGGCGGAATTCCTACGCGCATAACCACCAACAGCGCAGGCGATTTTCCTTACGATTTTAGTCCAGATAACCGGCAGGTTATTTTTGGAAGTGCCCACAATGCACCGGCACAAAGTGTGAGATTTCCCAGCCCAAGACTGTTTCAAAATTTATATACGGTTTCAGTAAATGGTGGCCGCCCAATGCTCATAACTGCGGCCGGTGTAGACAATGCACACTACAACAGCAAAGGCAATCAAATTATTTTCCAGGATAGAAAGGGTTATGAAGATCCCTGGCGTAAGCACCAGACATCAGCCGTTAGCAGGGATCTCTGGTTATATGATATAAACAGTAAGCATTATAAAAAACTATCTGTTTACCAGGGAGAAAATCGCGAGCCCATATTTGCAAATGATAATTCATTTTATTATCTAAGCGAGAAAGGTGGCATTTCACAAAATCTTTTTAAAGCTTCTCTTAATAACCCCGAAGATGTTAAACAATTAACCCAGTTTGAAAAACAACCGGTAAGACATTTATCCACTTCCAATAACAATACCCTTTGCTTTACTTACGATGGGGAAATATATACCATGAAGGAAGGTGAAAAGCCCGGGAAAGTAAACATTCAAATTAAAAATGACGGGCGAAACGGAAATGAAAAGAATGTTCCAATAAATGGAAATGTAACAGAATTTGTATTAAGCCCCAATGGTAAAGAAGTAGCTTTTGTAACACGCGGTGAAATTTTTGTAACCAGTGTAGAAGGCACCCAAACAAAACGCATTACCAACACACCCCAACAGGAGCGGATGGTGCAATGGTCGCCCGATGGTAAAAGCCTTGTATATGCAGGTGAACGCAATGATAACTGGGACATTTATAAAATAGATATTACCCACAGTGATGAATTGTATTTTTATGCATCAACTGTTTTAAAAGAAGAGCCGATAATTGCTACAAAAGCAGAGGAATACCAGCCAAAATTTTCTCCGGATGGAAAAGAGATCGCATACATTGAAGACCGTAATATTTTGCGCGTGTATAATGTAGCCAGTAAAAAAACACGTACCCTTTTACCTGCAGGTCATAATTATTCTTATAGCGATGGTGACTGGGATTTTCAATGGAGCCCCGATAGCAAATGGATCCTTACGGATGATGAAAAGGGTTATTTTTCCGTAACTAATGCGGCTCTGATAAAAGCAGACGGAAGCACTCCTATAGTTTACCCTGTAAACAGTGGCTTTGGAGAATCCGGCACTAAATGGACAATGAATGGGAAATTGATGACATGGCTTAGCAGCCGCAACGGGCGCAAATCTTTGGCAAATTCGGGGAGTACAGAAGTGGATGTGTACGGGGTATTTTTTGATAAAGATGAATACGATCGGTTTCAGCTTTCGAAAGAAGAGTTTGCACTGCTAAAAGAAAAAGAAGATAAAGACAAAAAAGACAGTACCCTCTCTGTAGAAAAAAAGAAAGCAGATAAAAAAGATTCATTGGCAAAGAAAACTTTCCAGCCAAATCTCAATGCGCTTGATAGCCGACATGTAAGGCTAACCATTAATAGTTCTTCCATCAGCGATTACGTATTGAATGATGAAGCCAGTAAATTATATTATCTGGCCTCATTTGAAAAAGGATACGACCTATGGGTAACTGATCCGCGTACCAATGACACTAAAATACTAGCTAAGCTTGGCGGTACCCCGAGCGGGATTGAATTAAGTAAAGATGGAAAAACACTCATTGTTAGTAATAGCGGCAGTCTTGTAAAGGTGGATGCAGAAAGCGGGAAGGTAACACCAATTGGTATCAATGGTGAGATGATCCTTAACCCTGCCGCAGAGAGGCAATATATTTTTGATCATGCGTGGAGGCAGGTTGAAAAGAAATTTTATGATCCCAAAATGCAGGGGGTAGACTGGAATTTTTATAAAGCAACCTATGCAAAATTTTTACCGCATATAAGTAACAACTATGATTTCCAGGAACTGCTGAGTGAATTATTGGGAGAGCTGAATGCTTCCCATACCGGGGGACGTTATTCGCCACGCATGCAATCGCCCGATGCCACAGCAGCCCTGGGTTTGCTTTATGATGAAACGTACAGGGGCAAAGGATTAAAAATTTCTGATGTAATGGAAGGCGGCCCGGCAGATAAGGCCAACAGCAAAATAAGGACAGGTATTGTTATTGAAAAAATTGATGGCGAAGATATTACCGACGCTGTTGACTGGGCATCTTTATTAAACCGGAAATTGAGCAAAAACACATTGCTGAGTTTGTATGATCCTGCATCCGGCAATCGCTTTGATGAAAGGGTAAAACCCATTTCAACATCTGAGGAGGGCCTATTGATGTATAAAAGATGGGTTAAGAATATGCAGCAAATGGTTGACCGGTTAAGTAACGGGAAAGTAGGCTACGTACATGTTCTGGGCATGAATGATGCAAGCTTCAGGCAAACATTTGATGAAGTACTGGGCCGCAATATGGATAAAGAAGCTTTGATAGTAGATACCCGTTTTAATGGTGGCGGATGGCTACATGATGACCTTAATACTTTCCTGAGTGGTAAACAATATTTGCAATTTGCACCCCAGGGCAACTTATTAAAAGGCGGTGAACCGCTTAACCGCTGGCAAAAACCAAGTTGCGTGGTAATGAGTGAAAGCAATTACAGTGATGCGTTTATCTTTCCCTATATCTATAAACAAAACGGAGTTGGTAAATTGATCGGTATGCCTGTAGCTGGTACCGGTACTGCTGTTTGGTGGGAAACACAAATTGATCCCACCCTTGTATTTGGTATACCCATGATCGCTACCATTGGCAAGGAAAAACGGGCAACTGAAAATATGCAGGTAGAGCCGGATATTAAAGTGCCCTTGCTGTATGAGGATTTCCTTAATGGCAGGGATACCCAAATTGAAGCAGCCGTAAAAGAAATGCTTAAAGAAATTAAAGAGAAATAAATAAGCCGGAAAAAAATTCCCGCATCCGTTTAATGATGCGGGGATTTTTATTTTAACTTACCGGGGAAGAAAAAGTTAAATGCATGTATACATTGCCGTTAGTTGTGCCTGACTATTCCGGCTTACCTTAAAACTGGAAATAAATAAACGAGCTGCTGCTTTCCTGGCTAAGGATTATCAGCAAAATCATTACTGACCAAACTATCCCCAACTGCCACCAGGGCATTTTATTTACTACGGTAAGTACCCGGGTATTGCGCATCATCCAATGAAAGACAACCATGCAAATTATAATAAGAGAAACTTTTATTATGGTTAGCGTTTGTAAAAGCACGGTACCTTTTGGCACATTCGAAAACATTGAAGTGAGCATGCGCCAGGCCGAAGTAAAATCAGGCGATCTGAAAAATACCCATGTTACGTTCACTAAAAAAAAGGTGATCAACGCCAGGATAAAATTAGACGAAGTTACTTTTTTTAAAAAGCGTGGCGCCATAAATCCCTGTATAACTACATCCGGTTGGGCAACTATTACCATGGCCGGTTTTGAGCGCATGCGAAAATCCTGGATAAGCTTTTCCACCCACAAATAAAATCCATGCAATGCACCCCATACTACATACGTCCAGCTTGCACCATGCCATAAACCACCAAGTAACATTGTTATCATAAGATTTATATAGGTCCGGAATTTCCCTTTTCGGTTACCCCCTAATGGTATATATAAATAATCACGCAGCCAGGCAGATAAAGTGATGTGCCATCTTCTCCAGAAATCAGAAAAGCCAATTGCAGCGTAGGGATATAAAAAATTTTCGGGTAAGACAAATCCAAGGCATGATGCCACACCAACTGCACAGGTAGAATAGCCCGCAAAATCAAAAAATATTTGGCCGGAAAACGACAACACGCCCATCCATGCATCCAGCATTGCAAGATGATCCTTGGAATTGAAAACCGTATTTGCCGGTTCTGCCAGCATGCTATCCGCCAATACAACTTTCATAAATAATCCCAAAGAGATCAGGAACAAACCCTGCATTATTTGTTTTTGTGAAGCGCTATGCGGGGTTTCAAATTGTGGTACAAGCTGCGGCGGCCGTACAATTGGGCCTGCTACCAGGTGTGGAAAGAAAGTAACGAACAATGAAAAATCGAGCAAGGATTTCACCGGCTTGCTTTTTCGTTTATACATATCAATTGTATAGCACAAAGTGGTGAAGGTGTAAAAAGATATACCCGCGGGTAAAATTATATTGGGTTTGGCAGGGTGATAATTTATGCCAACAGCGTTCACCAGGTGCGTAAAGTTCTCCAGCAAAAAACCACCATATTTAAAAAAGCAAAGCATGCCGAGATTACCACATAAACTTATTACCAGCAATAATTTTTTCTTGTATTTATTGTCTTGAGTGTATAGTGCCCGGCCCACAAAATAATCTACAATGGTGCTTAGCCAAAGCAAAAGAATGAACGGCGGATTCCATGCTGCATAAAAAATATAGCTTGCCAGCAGCAGGTTTATTTTCTTTACTTTCCAGGGAAATGGCAGGTTGTGTAAAATAAGAATGAATAAAAAGAAAACGATGAAAGTGTAGGAATTAAAAACCATGATTTTTATTTTAATTAATTAATATTACCCGGAGATATTGCTTTAGGGAATTTCCATCCCTTTTCGTTTACCAGTAATTTAATAAATGCTTTTGTAAAAACTATTGCATCGGCCGGATTTAAATGTGACCATTCGGGACAAATGAAGCCAGCAGTTTCGGGGTGATCTTCGAAATGAATTCCCGGCATATGAGTATATGCCAGTAAAGGATCCCAGTATTTCTCCCGTGGGTAAACTGCTATCTCC
>JACDBU010000051.1 GCA_013694745.1 Chitinophagaceae bacterium | reverse complement strand
ATCAATGCTTTGTGTGATGAATATTTACGGTTGAGCTATCATGGCTTACGGGCAAAGGATAAATCCTTCAATGCAACAATGAAAACAGATTTTGATCAAAGCATTGGAAATATAAATATCATCCCGCAAGATATTGGCAGGGTAATTCTTAATTTAATTACAAATGCATTTTATGTAGTTTATGAAAAGAAAAAGCAAACAGATCTTGAAGGTTTTGAACCAACCGTTACCGTTAGTACTAAGAAAATAAATGACAAGGTTGAGGTTAAGGTTAAGGATAATGGCAACGGTATTTCACCTAAAATATTGGATAAAATTTTCCAACCCTTTTTTACAACCAAACCTACCGGCCAGGGAACGGGGCTGGGATTGAGTTTGAGCTATGATATTGTAAAAGCACATGGTGGAGAAATCAAAGTGGAGACGAAGGAGGGTGAGGGAACGGAGTTTATTATACAATTACCTGTCGTCTGAATCACGGATTTAAAATCATCTTAGGAAATTGTAAGAATCTAATCTATGTTTAAATAAAATTATGTTTTCAAAAAAAATTCTATTGCTGCTTATAAATTTTATCATATAATAATTAAATCATGAAGCATTTTATTTCTTTTATTGCAGGATTAGTCTTGCTCATCATTAGTTCATTGTCTGTTCATGCACAAAACATAACTGATACCCGCCTGCTTTGGCAACCTTCTATCACCAAGGATCATATTGCTTTTATTTATGCTGAAGATTTGTGGGTAGCAAACAGGGATGGTTCCTACCCCCAAAGAATTACTGTAAGTGAAGGTGTGGAATCGAACCCCGTGTTTTCTCCTGATGGAAAAATGATCGCTTTTACCGGCCAGTACGATGGTAACACAGATGTTTTTGTGGTACCCGTTACAGGTGGTGTGCCTAAAAGACTTACCTGGCATCCGGGGGCAGACCTGGTGCGTGATTTTTCTCCGGATGGAAAAAAGATATTATTTGCTTCGCAACGCAATAGTTTTACTAACCGGTATTTTCAGTTATTTACGGTAAATATTTTTACCGGAGCTGAGGAGCAATTGCCCATTCCCAATGCATTCTGGGCCTCTTACAGTCCCGATGGTAACAGCATAGCTTACACACCAATTGCTGACAGGTTTGAGCAGTGGAAAAATTACCGCGGCGGTACCATGTCACGCATATGGCTTTACAACACTAAAGATCACAAGGTAACTGAGATACCAAAATCAACAGGTGGCTGTAACGATTCTAAACCGGTATGGAAAGGCAACAAAGTTTATTTTCGCAGCGACCGGAATGGAGAATTCAATTTATACAGTTATGATCCTTCAAGTAAAGCAGTAAACCAACTCACTAAATTCGATGACTTTCCAGTATCCAGTTTGGAAGGAACAGGTGATCAAATCATTTTTTCGCAAGCCGGATATTTGAATATATATAACACAGCAAATGACAATACTTCAAAAATAAAAATTGGTCTTGCTGCAGATCTGCTCGATCACCGGGCAAGATTTGTAAAAGGCGACCAGTACATCCGCAGCGGCAATATATCACCATCAGGAACAAGAGTGGTATTAGATTACCGCGGTGATATTATTACTCTACCTGCACAAAAAGGCGATGCATTCAATCTTACAAACTCACCGGGTGCACACGAGAAAGAGCCTGCATGGTCACCCAATGGCAAGTCTATTGCATACTTCAGCGACGCAACAGGTGAATATGAATTATACATAAAGAATCAGGATGGCACCGGTGAACCCAAAATGATTAACCTTAATGGCTCTGGTTTCTATGCAAATATTCATTGGTCGCCCGATAATAAAAAACTAGCCTTTGTTGATAATGGCCGCCGGTTGTATGTGGCAGAGACCGCCACCGGTAAAATCACTAAGATCGCTGAAGATGTGCTTTTTGTTCCCGGCACTTTCAGAGAACTGTTTGGTAGTTGGTCGTATGATGGAAATAATGTTGCCTACACTACTATTACTGAAACTAATTTTGAAAAGGCCTGGGTCTACTCTTTGGCTGAAAATAAATCACACCCCGTTACCGATGCCTTGTCAAATGTTACCGAACCTGTTTTCGATCCTTCAGGAAAATATTTATATCTCCTTGCAAGTACTGATGCGGGCCCGGTGGTGAATTGGTTCGATCAGTCGAATATTGACATGGAAGCAACTAATTCTATTTACCTCATAACCCTGCAAAAACAAACACAATCACCCTTTGCAAAAGAAAATGAAATTGAGGAAATAAAAGACACAACAGCCGCTAAACCCGTGGAGAAGCCGGATACAAATCGCGCCCGCTTAAAAATAGATTGGGATGGAATCCAGAACAGGATTGTGCCTATGCCCATAGCAAAAGGGAGCTATAGATCATTACAGGTTGCAAAGGAAGGTGAGCTTTTTTATCTCGCTGATGCCCCACATGCCTCCGCTCCTACTATGTTAAACAGCTATAACATGAAGAAAAGGAAAGAGGAGCCCATCATGCCTGCTGATAATTATACGTTAGCTGCCAAAGGCGATAAAATGTTATTCAACCTTAAGGGCAAATGGGGTATTGTAACAACCGGTCAAAAACCCACTCCCGAGTCAATGCTCAACACTTCATTATTGCAGGTAAAGATCGCCCCGGAAGAAGAATGGAAAAACATTTTCAATGAAGCCTGGAGGGTTAACCGCGATTTCTTTTATGATGCCAATATGCATGGGATTAACTGGTTAGCAATGAAGAAAAAGTATGAAGCATTGTTGCCTGATGTTGCCAGTACCAGTGATCTATACCGTATAATGCAATGGATGTTTAGCGAGCTGTCTGTAGGGCATCACAGGTTTGATAATCCGGGCGACAGGCGTACAAAACCTGACATTATTCTGGGTGGTTTATTAGGGGCAGATTATGTTGTAAATGATAACCGGTTTCGTTTTAAAAAGATCTATGGTGGTTTAAACTGGACTCCGGATCTGCGTTCCCCGCTTACAGAACCTGGTGTAAATGTACAGGTAGGCGATTATATCTTAGCAGTAAATGGCACA